>DAOTWU010000160.1:0-2462 GCA_034435735.1 Anaerolineae bacterium
GCGGTTCAAAGTCAAATTCACGGATTTCGCCTTCTGGCTCCCAAGGTATGTTCCCCTCTTCGCTTTCAGCAACGGGGACACTTTCATGGGGCAGGTTGGGAATCCACAGCATGTTTTCTTCTAATTCAGCTTCCACCTGTTTAACTTCTGCCCACAGCCCATCTACACGTTCCCCAAGCCCTTTTAGTGCCGCAATGAGTGCATCAAATGCCGCTTTGCTGTCACCACTGTCACCTTCAGCCGTTTCTGCACCTAACAGCGTTTCGGCTTTTTCTAAATCCCCATTTGTGATTGCGTTGGCAACTTGTTGTGCAAGGGCTGCTTTAACGGCGTCATCCAACTTTTTATTGCCGCGCAATCTGCCCATGCCTTTGTTCAAGCGATTGCGTGCGCCTTGTAGTTGTTCAACTTCCGTGAGTAATTGGCGACGGCGCGTATCTAATTCAACAATGGTATCAATGCGCGCCAAAGCATCTGGGTCATTTAATTTGCGAATTTGCTCTTTTACCCAATCAGTTTTTTCGCGAATGAGCGCTATATCAAGCATTTGCTCACATTCTCCTTACTGGTTATTGGTGCTATGTCAAGCATTATAATGTGTTATCAGATTCATCTTTTGTGATGGTCGCTGTGGGTTGTGTATCATCCATAGCCCATTGTGGATGTTCGTCCATTAGGGGGCGGGTGAAATCGCGATAAAGGCGCACCACAGCTAATGCTCCACCGATGATAATCACGGCGATGACTAAAGTGTCAAAGAATTCTGGCGTTAAAAAATCCATAAATTGCCCTCATGAAAAAACGCCTTCCCCATGATTTAGGAAAAGGCGTTGGTTGGCCTAAAGTTCCATGAATACATGGGGGTTATGCTTTTGAGGTTGTAGATGAGGATGAGGTAGAGTTGCTATCCCGCCACAATGGCAGCATAATGCTAAATGTCGTACCTACGTTTTCGCGGCTATCAAACCACATACGCCCATTCATGGCTTCTACCTCATGTTTACATAGATATAAACTTAACCCATAGCCAAATTCACCAATAATTTGAGGTTGCCTTGCCCGTGAAAAGGGGGCAAAAACACGGTCATACTCGCTATCACGGATGCCATAACCTTCATCCTGCATGTTGATTTGTATGCCGTGTTGCTTGGCTTCCACAGTAATTTTTATTGGTGTGGCTTTGAGGCTATACATGATAGCATTGCGTAACATGTCTTGCAAGATGCGCCGTAAATATGACGCAGAAGCAAAAGCATAAACCCCATCAGGTGTATCTACTTTAACGCGGCTACGGATGTTTTGTTTCTCTGTTTCGGGGTCTAATAGTTGAATTTCATCCAATTCTTCAACAAAATCTTCTAGAAAATCAGCGATATCCAACTTGCGTTGCTGTTGGCGCAAGGTATCCCGCACTTTACCTGTGCGAATATGCTCTAGTCGTTCCAGCATTTCCATCAGGCGTGCTGTTCGTTCCATATGAATGCTGATGAGCCGCGAGAAATTTTTAACACGTTTCCCTAATTGCTCCGCAGTATCAGAGGCTTGGTGTCGTGTTATAGTCGCCTCAATCAAATCAATGTGGCCACGAGTGGAATCAATGGCTTCGGTCATTTCGCTACGGAAGCGGTCTACCATTTCTGTTACTGCATACCAATCTGGTTGGTCTAATGTGACCATAAAATACATATTGCCATCCGTACCAGTAATCGCTGCACCCCAACACGGTACATATTCGCCAGAACGGTAAATGCGAAAGCGAATAGGGCGCTCTGATTGCAGGGCTTTTTCTCGTATAGCATCAATTTGTTCGTCGGGGTTATTGACGCCCGTATTAAAAAGCACTGTGACGGCAGACCACCCTTCAGAACGTATGACATTCAAATCTGCCCCCAGCAGTGAACGAGCAGCCAGATTATCTAAAATGAGTTGTTTATCGCTATTAAAAATCAGCACACCCTGTCCTAATCCATCAAGGACAGTTTGCACATCAAATTGATTTTTCCGCGCCATATTGCTGCTCCACCGCTTGTGATAAATACCTGATAAAAGCTAAACAATGATTGAATGACAAAACCTATTGTAACAGTTTTCGCTATTTGTGCTATTTTGGGAATAAAAAAGGCGCACCCCAATTAAAAGGGCGCACCTTTGTAAGTCATGTTATTTTGCGATTAGCCTTCGGGCCGCATATGTGGGTAGAGTAAAACATCGCGGATGCTGCGCTGGTCAGTGAGTAGCATCACAAAACGGTCTACCCCCATGCCAAACCCACCATTGGGTGGCATACCATAACGCATCGCCCGCAGATAATCTTCATCCAATGGCGTTGCTTCATCATCTTCATCTGCATAGAGCTTCTTCATTTCAAGGAAACGCGCTTCTTGGTCACGCGGGTCATTAAGCTCAGTGAAAGCGTTACCCATTTCCATGCCCGCCATAAACCACTCGAAACGCTCTACATG
>DAOTWU010000161.1:0-1751 GCA_034435735.1 Anaerolineae bacterium
GAATCTTATCTACAGTATAAGCTGCAATATTCGCCAGAAATGGCCAAAAGGCGACTACATATTCACAACTCACCAGATGGCTTCATTCGTATTGAGGTGGACGGCACGTTTTATGAAGCGGTCGATGATATAGATGATAAGGAAGTACGTGAATTTTTACGGGCTACTATTCAAGAATGGCAAGATAGACAATAGACCGCAGTAAATAAGCGCCGTCTAATCGTATAATAAACTACCCAATCGCGCCTCATCGGCGGCGGCAGGTTGCGGTATAATACCGCTCATTCGCTAGCCGCAGGGAGAGCGCGATTTATGATTCAAGCAAAGCGTTTTATTCAATCGCCATTAAATATTTTACTTATCGCCTATTTTATCCTCAGCATTTTTTACTCGCGGGCTACGCCATTACTTGAAGCCTCAGATGAGTTGTGGCATGTGGGCATGGTAGAGGTCATCAGTAACACTGGTGAATTGCCTGTTCAAGATGTTGAGCATCGGGAAACACCATGGAAGCAAGAAGGTAACCAACCGCCTTTATATTATCTGATTGCGGCAGGCATCGCCTCAACGATTGGCATTGATGATTTAGATGTTATACGCGAGCCAAATCCTCATGCTAAAGCTGGCCTACCCGAACCTATAGATAACAAGAACCTAGTGCTACACGATGAGGCGGATGGCCAAACGCGGGCAGCAACCGCCATTTATACGATACGCCTATTCAGCATTTTGTTAGGTGCGGTGACCATTGTCATGGTTTATCGCAGTGCAGAACTCCTAGCACCGCTGAACCCCACTGTGCCCATTGTGGCCGCGGGATTAACTGCACTCAACCCCATGTTCATTTTCATTGCGGCTTCTGTCAATAATGATAATCTCGTTACAGCGCTCAACAGCACAGTAATTTATCTTCTATTAAAAACCCTGCGCGATGGCTTTGATACAAAACGCAGTTTACTCATCGCTGTACTGGTTGCGGCGGCAACATTGAGCAAGTTAAGCGGGCTGGTTCTAGTGCCTATCATTGCCGTTGCGGCGTTATGGTTAGCTTGGCAGCAGAGAAACTGGCGCGGCCTTATCATCTTAGGCACATCAATGGCCACCATTTGGGCGATAGGTGCTGGTTGGTGGTATTTGCGCAATATTGAGCTTTATGGTGAACTATTCGGCACAACGACGATGGCGCTTGTTGCTGGCCCTCGTTTAGAGCCATTCTCTATCAACACGTTATTCGCAGAGTTTGAAGGCTTTCGTGCTGCTTATTGGGGATGGTTTGGTGGGGTGAACATTCTCACCCACCCCATTTACTATCGCATCATGGACATCGTCACGTTGATTGGTGTGGTTGGATACATTTTATACCTGAGGAAGCGCTGGCGTAGTGGGAATAGCTTCCAGAAAAGCGCTAATCTCGCATTGCTAGCCATGATTATTTTAGCCAGCATTAGCATCATCAATTGGACAGCGCAAACTTATGCCTCTCAAGGGCGGTTGCTGTTCCCATTTATCGCAGCTATCAGCACCTTATTGGCATTAGGCTTGGATTACTTCCTTACACCAACAGCAATGAAAGCAGGTATCACTGTATTGGGACTATTTGCGGCATTGATACCATTCACCACCATAGCGCCCTACTATACACCGCCCCAACCTATTGACAATTTACCAGAAAGCGCCACCCCAGTTTATGCTCGCTATGGCGATATTGCCCTCATCGGCTATGAAGCAGTGGACAGGCGCTATGAAGCGGG
>DAOTWU010000162.1:0-7176 GCA_034435735.1 Anaerolineae bacterium
GCCAAGTTGTTCAGTTGCAGGGCTTCTTCCTCACGGTCGCCAACTTCGCGGGCGATGTGTAGCGCAGAAGTATGGAAGCGAATAGCCTCACTCCAGCGCTCCAGTTCTCCATAAGCAGTGCCCAAGCCGCCAAGGGTACGCCCTTCATAATCCCGTTTGCCATGGGAACGGAACAACTTCAATGCTTGCTCCCACGTATCAATTGCCGCTTGCGGGTCGCCATCATCTAACTGGGCATAGCCAAGTTTGTAAAGTATGCGGGCTTCGTTCTGCTCATCTTCTTGCTTGCGAGCTATCTCTAAAGCTTGCGTTAAGGCCTGAACGGCGGCTTGTGTTTCGCCCAATTGCTGACGGGCATCGCCCAAGGTAATGAGCAAATGCATTTTAGTCTCTTCATCGCCCTGCTCTTCTGCTAATTTAATGCCACGAGAGGCATGAAGAATAGCCGCTTGCGAGTTATCCGTTTTCGCCAATAGGGCAGAGAGCATATCCAACGTAGCCAGTACATTAGTGGTATCTTCCGCCGTTTCATAAAGCTGAAGCACTTCGGTATAGGTGCCAATGGCTTCATTTTCGCGATGTTGGTCAATTTGCACTTTGCCAATCGCCTTCAAAAGACGTATTTGGCGCTGAATATCGCCCTTCTGGCGTGCGTCTGCCAATGCAGCACGTAATGGGGAGATGTCTATAGTTTCGCTACCAGCAATACCAGCCTCGATGGTCTTCAGAAGCTGCTCTGCCTGAGCAAGTTGCTCGCCATCAGCCTCGTCTTCTATATCTTCATCCTCATAATCATCATCATCGATGAAGAAATCATCATCTTCTGGCAAGGTGGCTTGCACATCATCATAAGCGGGGAAGGCTTGGGTATCGCCCGCGCCATGCTTGCGTAATTGGAGCAATTCATAGAGATAGCCACCAGCATTGACGAAATCGCCAGCTTGTGTGAGCGCCACAACCAATTTATTGGCCACTTCCCGATTGCCTTGCTCACTCGCCCACGCCGCTAAACGCAGGAAAGTTTCCATTTCAATCGCCAGCCGTTGGTGGGCTTCAGCCGTATCGGCACTATAACGCTCAGCATACGCCAGAACAGCATCACGCACTTTATCGCGCAATGTATCCAGTTTATCAGATTGGCGAAGGCGGTCATGAGCAAACGCATGCACTACACTATGGAGATGGTAGTAGGGTATCTCATAGCGTTGATAGCGCTCGACAAGATGCAGTTGGGTTAAAACATCAAGTGCTTGCGCCGCGCTTTGCTCTGGCACATTGCTTATCATACTTAATAACTGGGCAGAAGTTTGACCGCCAAAGATAGCGCCCATCATGAGCACAATCCCCTGTAAAGCCCCTGTCAGCGCCATAAAACTAGCAGTAATGGCTGCTTCTTCAGGTTCTTTACCGCTTTGCACAAGTTGCTGCAAAACCTTAAAGTAATCGCTGGCGCTCTTCTTGCCAGCCACCATAGCGCGAGCAGCAATCACAATAGGCAAAGGGCGGTATTGTAGCAGCTTGACGATGCCATAAATATCAATATCGGAGCTATCGTCTTTTATAGCCGCCTTTTGCTTAAATAGAACGACTGCATCGGTATCAACCAGCGCCCCAACCTCTACAGCTTGCCAAGGGCCTTCTGCGGGTTCTTCTTCATCCTGTACCAGTAGTACAGGTAAATTGCCCGCGATTTTGACAATGAACTCATTAGCAACTTGTTCATCTAAGGGGCCATCAAGCACAATAAAAGGACGGTGCTCGGCAATTGTTGCGGCAGCAGCGCCAATCATACCTGCGGGCACATCGCTACCAGTGATTTCATCAACTTGATAAGCGCGCCCGATGCGTATGACCAGTTCTGCCATAGTGTTGTTATCGACGTTGAACCACAAAACGCCGCCCGTCTGCCCTGTATAAGCATTGGCAAGAGCAGCAGCAAGTGCAGTTTTGCCGGTACCAGATTGCCCGTAAAGCAAAACCGACCGATTATTCTTCAAATGTAGATAAACATCTTTCAAAAGGTCGTCGCGCCCGACAGGCCGCCCCGGATGCATCACCGGCAATAATTTGGCATTTTGTACTGGCGCTTCTAAAGGGCTAAAGTTTACCATTGTATTTACCCATCCGGTTCCAACGTTAATAATCTTAAGCGGCTCTACTACTTTGCGAGTATAACACCGACAGGGGAAACACGGCAATTCACCCCATGTAGGAAGATGGGCATAGGAGGTATGTATGATTAAGTGATATGCGCTTTTTGGTGGGCTTTATGCGGAAGGCGAATGTGAAAAGTTGTCCCCTGGTTCACTTCACTTTGCAAGCTAATCGTACCGCCATGGAGTTCAACAATCTCACGGGATATACTCAGGCCTAACCCTGTACCGATAGTCTTCGTGGTATCGACGCGGAAAAACGGCTGGAAAATGAGGTCTTGTGCTTCTGGTGCAATACCAGGGCCATTATCTTGCACTTCAATAACAACCTCATCGCTTGTTTCATCAGTATATAGCCGAACGACGATATTCCCCTCTGGAGGTGTGTAGTTAATCGCATTAGTCACTAAATTAGTGACCACCTGTATCATACGCTCTGCATCTATCAAGATAAGAATTGGGGTTGGTGGAAGTTCTGTCAGCAGTGTGATTTGTTTCTTCTCTGCCTCTGGGCGCTGCACTTCGATAACATCATTGACCAACCCATTGATGTCAGTCATTTCTTTTTCCAGGCGAATAGCCCCACGTTCAAATCGAGTAATATCTAATAATTGCTCAACTAAATTCTGCATACGGTTAGCAACATGTTCAATGATGCGTAAATGCTCGTCAAAGCGCTCTGGTTGTTTCCGCAGGAGGAATAGCCGTGTCTTCAAATTAGTGATAGGGGTGCGCAATTCATGGGAAGCATTGGCGACAAACCGCGCCTTCTGCGCCTGTAATGCCTTCTCCTTACTGATGTCACGAATTAGCGTCACAACGCCCTGCGTTTCGTTATCTGGCCCCAATACCCGCGCGCTGGTCAAACTCACATCCATTTCGCTACCATCTTTACAGGTAATGCGTGTTTCATTGGTCCAAATTTCTGGAACGTGAGGAGATTGGGAGACAATACGCCGCCAATGACCGCTATCCAATTCACGCTTCATGAGCAATGCCCACTCATCTAGCGTATATCCAGTTAAATGGCGGAAGGCAGCATTGCCATATTGAGGCACACCATTCACAGTATAAATCAGGCCATCAACCATTGAATCGAGAATTGCTTGTAATTGGGCGCTTTTTTGTGTTAGTTCGGCAGTACGGCTCTCTACCCGTTGCTCTAGCTCTGTTGCATATTCCTGTACACGATTAAATAGATGTGCATGATCGATAGCCACAGCCAATAAATCGGCGAGAATCTGTAAAATCGTGACATCTTCATCATCAAAGGCATTTTCTTGCACACTTTGCACATCCAACGCACCAATAACTTGCTGACCAACTTTTAAGGGCAACGTAAGCTCTGAGCGTGTGTTGGGCAAATCTGGGTTCTTATAATGGACTTCGTCCCCCCCTACATTTTGTGCAATACGGGATAAGCCTGTACCAGTCACATAGCCAACAATGCCCGTTTGCCCTACTTTTAGGCGATGGCGCTTCGCCAGAAGTTGTTCACGGGATGGCCCAGCCGCAGCCTGAAGAATGGCATATTCGCCCATCTCGTCAACCAAAAAAATACCAGCGTGGTAAAAGCCAAAGCGGTCGCGCACTAGCTCTACCGCACGGTTTAAGACAATATCTAAATCAAGCGTCGCCGTAGCATCACGGGCAATTTCTGCCGCGACCTGTAACTGGATTGCCCGCCGAACCGAACTATCCAAAGAGCGCATTGGGCGTGTTGTACGCATATCAGGGCTATTATTCTCTGCAGGCTCAGATTCAACTATGAGCGAACTGGATGGCTGTGGGGATGGGCGAAAAGCCAGAACGGTCAAGAAACCCGCGATGAACAGGAGGCAAGCTAATAGTAAAGCCAGCAAGAGGAACTCGCTTCTAAGAGGAGGGGGAACGGCGTCATTGGCAATTAGTGTAAAACCCCGCAAGATACCAACAGCAATAAGCGCAACCACTACCCCCAATGCAATTTGGTTTACTCTACGCCTATTCACTCTAGGGCGCTGCATATAACTCTCTCGGACTTTAATGCTGTGACATTACTAGATATTACAGCGCTGACTTTTTACCATTATAGGGGTAAAACACTAAAATCCAAAATAAAACAAACGATAACCTGTCCTAAAATTAACTCTATTGTAGGAAGATGTCTCCTAAAAAGCAAACTTTTACCGCTGATTCTAACCATAGAAGCGCCCCATCAAAGCTCAAACTTCAAGGCTGTCGTAGTCATTGGGGTAAAATTTTTGTTAGAATACAAATTGATCAATATTTCCACACCTTAACCTGCTTAAGGAGAAAGACCTATGACAGAAGCATTTGAAAAAGCTAAGGCACTATTGGAAAGTCAAGGCAGTTTAAGCAACGAAGAGGTAGAGAAACTGGTTGCTGAACATGGCGAGATGACCGACGAAGAAAAAATGGAGCTAGAGGCCGCGCGCCACAAAAAAGCCCGTGAAGCCGATGAAGAGGTCACACTAGAACAATATCTAGAGGCAGTGAAAACTTTAGATAACGCGGAAGAGGGCAGTGACGAGTATAAGAAAGCCGAAGCCATTGTTAAAAAGTATGAAAGCGGCGGCTGATACCGTCACGCTTCGTTAAGATTTACGCCTTATATTATATAGTGGTGTATATTTAACCGACCACAAAACAAAGTAATCCCGCTAGTTTAAGCAATGATGGAGTTCGCCACATGACATCCACACCCGCTCATCCCAGCTCTTATCCATACCGACCGCGCCGCCCATCGCGCCCGCCGATAAACCCGTGGTTAGTGCGCCTGCCGGTATTGTTCTTTAGTGGCGGCATTTTGCTGGTTGTGGTGTTACTCATCTTCCTTGCAGCATTTCAATTACGTTATATGGAGAAAATCGTCCCCGGCGTTTCCGCTTTGGGGCTGGATTTAAGCGGGATGACACAAGAAGAAGCTGCCGCAGTGCTATCAACGCGCTTCACTTATGATGATGAAGCCATATTCACATTGCGCTATGGCGACCAGGTGTGGCAAATGACCGCTGGTGAGCTTGGTGTGAGCTTTGATGCTGAGGCGACCGCTGAAGAGGCGTTCATTGCTGGACATAGTGGTAACGTATTCACTGACTTAGGGGCACAAGCCTTCAGTTGGTTTAATGGGCGTAGCATCGCGCCTGTCGTCAAATATGACCAGAATATCGCCCGCCAGCGTCTGTTAGATATTGCCAGCACGATAAACCGCCCCGCTATTGATGCTAGCTTGGTCATTAGCGGCACACAAGTTATCACTACAGAAGCTCAAACAGGCCGTACGCTTGACATCCCCGCGACACTGGCGTTATTAGATAACGCGATTATGAACATGACCAGTGGACAGGAAATCACACTGGTTATCAATGAAACACCGCCCACGATATGGGATGTGCAGCAAGCCGCACAACGCGCCCGAATTGCGCTATCTGGGCCGGTGACACTCGTCGCTACAGACGCCAACGGCCAACCGCTAGGCCCATGGACAGCGACCGTTGAGCAAATAGCTGCGCTTTTACAAGTTGAACTTGTTGATAATGGCGATGGCACACGTAGCTATGCAGTCAATATCGATATGAGTGCATTTGAAAGCTTCCTCAACGAATTAGCCCCTGGCTTAATTATTCCCCCACGAGATGGGCGCTTTCAATTCAATGAAGCAACTGGCCAGCTAGAACCAATTGTCCCCGCCATAACGGGGCGAGAACTCAATGTAGAAGCAACCTTAGAGCGCTTGGAAGCCAGTGTTTTCAATGCAGGCAATCGCACTGTGGCGATGGCATTCAACTTAATTGAGCCAATGTACCATAACAACATCACTGCGGCAGAACTTGGCATCACCCAACTGGTAGCCGAAGCAACAACTTATTTCGCTGGCTCATCATCTGAGCGGCGGCATAACATCGCTGTTGGCGCTAGCCGCATTAATGGGGTGATTATCCCTCCCGGGGAAGAGTTCTCCTTCAACACAGTTCTAGGCGACATCAGCTATGAGAACGGCTTTGTTGATGGCAAAGTCATCTTTGGGGGGCGCACTGTAGATGGTATTGGTGGAGGCATCTGCCAAGTGAGTACAACGGCATTCCGCGCGGCTTTCTTTGGCGGCTATGCTATCATTGAGCGTAACTCTCATGGCTATCGCGTGGGATATTATGAACAAGGTGGCCATCCACCAGGGTTGGATGCCGCTATTTGGCAACCACAACGAGATTTCCGCTTTCAGAATGATACCCCCTACCACCTTTTAATTGAGGCGGAAGTTTTCCCTTCACAAAATGCGCTTCAGTTCCGCTTCTATAGCACAAATCCGGGACGGCGAGTAGAGATAGAGACGCCAATTATCCGCGATATTGTGCCCGCGCTTCCCACTATCTACGAAGCAAACGCGGCGCTGCAACCAGGGCAATCATTGCAGGTAGACTATGCCGCTGAAGGTGCAGATGTCACAGTGTATCGCAATATCTATGACTTAGAGGGCAATCTCATCCGCCGTGATTATATTTACACCCATTACTTGCCATGGGCGGCTATCATTCAAGTTGCGCCAGGGGATGCACGCCTTCAGCAAAATACTGGAGGGGCGTAGCACGGTTGTAGGCCGCCTCAAAACTATATGCTACACTTGGGGCATATATTGCGCTGATTGATATTGAAAATTTATGTCCAATATACATCAAGACGACATTGATTTAATGCGTCGCATCATCCAACAAGATGAACAGGCCTTATCAGAACTCTATACCCGCTATGGAGCGGCGGTTTATAGTTTGGCCTTACGTATCGTACAAAATCATGAGCTTGCCGAAGAAGTCACGCAGGATATTTTTCTCAAGGTATGGCGGCAAGCCGAAAGCTGGCGCTCTGAACTGGGAAAACTCTCTAGCTGGCTATTGACCCTCACCCGCAACACTGCCATTGATCGCTTGCGGTGGCAACAGCGGCGCCCACAAGCAGCACCCCAATCGCTCGATGACTTTTTACCCTATCTTGTCGATGAAAATATCGCCAATGACCCACAATG
>DAOTWU010000163.1:0-1867 GCA_034435735.1 Anaerolineae bacterium
GCTGACAATGTTCTGAAACTCTTCCGTGCAGCTGTAGACCCTGTGCGCAATCGCGTTTTCGTCAGCGGTATTATGACGCCTCACATTGGCATTCTTGACGCCAATAATGAGGAATGGATAGGCACGGTTAACAGCGGGTTTGATGATGGCAATGGGTTGAAATATCTATACTATGACGCAACGAACGATTGGCTCTTTGTTTTTAACAGCACCAACCACATCTTGCGTACCATAGATGTCGCTGCTGATAGCATCACAGGTGAAACACGCTTAGAGAATATTGGTGTGGGGCAATTTTTGCCACATGGCGAACGCAACGAGCTATATAGCGTCACGGGCGCTGATGATGGCTTTCGCATTTACGATAGCCAAAACTTGGCGCTCATCCATAGCGATACTAGCATGGGCAACACCTTAACCAGTATGGAGCTCGCGCCCGATGGCCAAACCCTCTATTTACTTGATGCACTTAACCCGCGCATCATTCACTATGACTTGAACACCCGCAGCCCGTCCCAGATTATCCCGATCGATTTACAGCGCCCGCGCAATTTCGCCTATGATAGTGCGCGCAACCAGTTTTACATCGCTGTGCCACCACGTTTTATCGCCGTTGTCAACGCAGAGGGGCGCACCACCAACCAGCTACCGATACCAGCTGACGGTCAATTACAAACCAGCACTTATAATCCCATCACAAACAGCATCATCACGGTGCAAACAGAGCGCCCAACTGAAGGGCGTGTTGAGGGCGTTGGCGGCATCTTGCGCGCTTATGATGCCAGCACGTTACAACAAACCAGTGAATTGCGCTTTGGGCGTAAGGTGCATAGCGTCGCGCTCAACCCGCAGACAGGGACGCTTTATTTACCCAACGGCGATGCCTCGGTGGTCTGGCGCATTAGCCCCCAGTATGACGAAGCCGCCGCTATCCGTTTGGGCGATAGTGTAGAGCAAGTGTTGCTAGGGCAAGGCGGGCGCTACCTCTTCATGAATAGCCGTCTGGGCGGCAACTACCTCATGCGCTACGATGTGATGAGCGGCCAACTGGAAACCTTCACTGCCGGCACATGGCCAATTCCTATCCGCCTGAATAACAACGGCACACAACTCTATATACTCAATTTTTGGGATAGCACTATTTCGCTCTTTGATAGCAGTTCCCTCGAACATCTTGGCACCTACCCCACTGGCCTCCCACCTGGCTCAACTGACCGCCTGCCCGATTTCGCCCTTGACGAAGCCCGCCAACGCGCGTTAATTGGCTATCCAGAATTTGCGCAAATTGTCGTTTGGGATATAAACAGCCACAGCCCTGCCGCGACTATTACCGTTGAGGGATTAGAAGCTGGCACGAACGATGGGGGGCCGGGCAACTTACATGTACAAACTGCGCCAGATGGGGGCTTGTTTGCCTATGTGGCAAAAACCCATACGCTACTGCGCTACGATAATACTTATAACCTCATGGGGTCGGGGATGCGCGTGCCGCCTATCACCCGCAACATGCCCGATTTGCTCTATCTCGATGCAGAACTCGGGCGCTTATTTGTTGGGCCACATGAGTTTGACATTGCCAGTAATGCATTGAGTGGGCGCACTCTCATGGAAGGCATACGCATTTTCTATCAAGATGATGCTATCTATTGGGCGAATGGCGTCGATGGCGATCAACACTTCGTTGTGCGCCTCAATCGCCAAACACTGGCAACAGAATTACGTTATAATTTAGGCACTATTGGACAAGCAACCCCCAGTTACACCTACGACCCCACCTCGCGCAGCCTCTATGTGGGCTATATGACGCAAGCGCGTGTCGATGTCATCGCTGTTGAAGCCTAATCTGACAGTAGGTCGATGGTTTTCC
>DAOTWU010000164.1:0-5500 GCA_034435735.1 Anaerolineae bacterium
CTACAATGCGTTCGATGTGTTCCAGCGTCAAGCTATGGAAGATGATGATTTCATCCAGACGGTTCAAGAACTCTGGACGGAAGACATTATCAAGCTCCCGCATGATTTGCTCGCGCAGGCCGTCTTTATCGGCATTGGGGCCAGCTTGTTTAATCAAGTGGCTGCCCACATTACTGGTCATGATGATGACAGTATTGGTGAAATCCACCGTGCGCCCTTGACCATCGGTCAGGCGACCATCATCGAAGACCTGCAGGAAGATATTGAACACTTCTGGATGCGCCTTTTCGATTTCATCGAAGAGCACCACACTATAAGGGCGACGGCGCACCGCTTCAGTCAGTTGGCCACCTTCTTCATAGCCTACATAGCCCGGAGGCGCACCAATGAGCCGCGCAACGCTATGGCGCTCGCCATATTCGCTCATGTCAATGCGCACCATGGCGTCCTCGTCATCGAAGAGGAATTCGGCCAATGAACGCGCCAACTCTGTTTTACCAACGCCCGTTGGCCCTAAGAACAGGAATGTACCAATGGGGCGATTGGGGTCTTGTAGACCGGCTCGGCTACGACGAACTGCCGAAGCGACTGCCCGAACGGCATCTTCCTGACCGATAACGCGCTGGTGCAACCGATCTTCCATGTGGAGCAATTTTTCAATTTCGCCCTCTAACAAGCGCGAAACCGGAATGCCCGTCCAGCGCGATACAACATGCGCAATTTCATCAGCATCAACCTCTTCCTTTAGCATGCTCATGCCATCGGCGCGCATTTGCTGAATAACCGCTTCGCGCTCTTGGAGCTGCTTCTCCAGCTCTGGAATTGTGCCATAGCGCAAACGGGCTGCCGTCTCTAAATCGGCCATACGTTCAGCTTGTTCAAGTTGGATACGCGCCTCATCAAGCTGGGCTTTAATTTCGCGTATCCCTTGAATGGCCTCTTTTTCTGTTTGCCAACGCGCTGTTAACGCAGAGTGCTGCTCGCGCAAATCGGCGAGTTCGGCTTCAATCATCTTAAGCCGCTCTTTACTGGCGCGGTCACGCTCTTTCTTCAGCGCCTCACGCTCAATTTCTAGCTGCATAATCTGCCGTTCAACATCATCCAGCGCAGTTGGTTTACTATCAATTTCCATTTTGAGCCGTGCCGCCGCTTCATCAATCAAGTCAATGGCTTTATCGGGCAGTTGGCGGTCTGGAATGTAGCGGTGGCTGAGCGTCGCGGCAGCGATGACCGCGCTGTCCTGAATGCGTACGCCATGATGCACTTCATAGCGCTCTTTCAGGCCGCGCAAAATGCTGATGGTATCTTCTACGCTGGGCGGCTCAACAAAAACTGGTTGGAAGCGCCGCTCTAGCGCTGGGTCTTTTTCGATATATTTGCGATATTCATCAAGCGTTGTCGCACCAATTGCACGCAATTCACCACGCGCCAACATTGGTTTGAGCATATTGCCGGCATCCATAGCGCCTTCGGCAGCGCCCGCGCCGACAATGGTATGTAGCTCATCAAGGAACAAGATGATGCGGCCATCGCTTTCGGCCACTTCCTTCAAAACTGCCTTGAGCCGCTCTTCAAACTCACCGCGATATTTCGCCCCAGCAACAAGGCTACCCATATCTAGGGCGATGATGGTTTTATCGCGCAGGCCTTCGGGCACATCGCCATTGACAATGCGTTGGGCGAGACCTTCCACAATCGCCGTTTTACCAACACCCGCCTCACCAATGAGCACAGGGTTATTCTTGGTGCGGCGGCTGATAACCTGAATAACGCGGCGGATTTCATCATCACGCCCAATAACGGGGTCTAACTTACCCTGACGGGCTAATGCGGTTAAGTCACGCCCGTATTTTTCCAAGCTTTGGTACGTGCTCTCAGGGTCTTGCGATGTGATACGCTGTCCGCCACGGATAGCGGTTAATGCTTGCAAAATGGCGTCGTAGTTCACGCCATGGCGGCGCAACAAATCGCCAACTGTTTTATCTTCAGTTAACGCCAGCAAAATATGTTCGGTGCTGACGTATTCATCGCGCATCTTCTTGGCTTCCCGTTCGGCATTAGATAGCACTTGCACTGCCGCACGGTCTAGGCCAACTTGTGTATTTGCGCCAGAAACCGACGGGCGGTTTTGTAGCATGGCGGTTAAATCGCTCAGCACAGCTTGGGGACGCCCGCCAATTTTGGCGATGACTTCTGGAACAACACCTTCTTCTTGCGCAACTAAGGCATACAAAATATGCGCTGGCTCTATAGCCTGATGCCCATATTCAATAGCCAATGATTGCGAGGCCATAAGCGCCTGTTGCGCCCGATTGGTATAACGATTGAGGTCCATATGATACTCCCCCTCCTAATTTTACGAATTTGTCTACAGCATATCGCCAGTTTGTATGAGCACTGTCAGGGTAATATCAGAGACATATCGGAGAAGCATAAGAAAACTATCAGAGGTAACCTAACGGTGAAAAACACGGCTTTATTGCCTGCGGGCGCGCCTGCGTTATAATCACGGGCACATTACCCACATATGATATAAGTGAAGAACAACCGCCTATGACTTCACACAGCGATTTAACAGTAGCAAACCGCCCAATAAAACCATTCGCAGTGGGAGAGCAATTCCCCAACTTGGCATTGCCAAACCTCGACGGGGATGTGCAATCAATCGGGCATTTTCAAGGCAAGAAAACCCTATTGCTCATCTGGGCATCATGGTGAGCAGGCTGCCGCCAACACGTGCCCGTGTGGTACGAAAAAACTAAAGCCCTGCGCAATAGCGGTAAGTTGCAAATTATAGGCATTATCGAGGAGCAGCACCCAGACCGTTGCAAGCTATTCATGCAATGGAAGCAGATGGATTTCCCTGTACTGGTTGATGCTTTCAATTTACTAGATGTACAAATTGTGCCGATGGCGCTGCTATTAGACGAATATGGCGTTATTCGCATCATTCATCCCGATATTGAAAAGTTAGATGCAATTGAAAAAGCGATATTAGACCAAAGCTACCCGCCACCCGCAGACATACCCGCACCTGCAGAGCCAGACCTCGCCCCTTTAGCGGATGCGGTCAACAAAGAAAAAACAGCCGAAGCCCTACGATACTATGCAACGGCGCTGGCCATGTGGCAGCCGGAATGGCGCTTGACCGAAGCCAGCCTGATGCTGCAATGGGCGCTCCGCCCAGAACCAGACCACGCCGCCACACATTTTTACGCTGGAGTAGTCTATCGCAAGCGCTACGATTCTCCCAATCGCAAACCAGATGATTTCCAACGGGCGGTTTATCACTGGCAACGCGCGCTAGAACTCGCCCCAAATAACTATATCTACCGGCGACGCATCCAACAGTATGGACCACGTTTAGATAAGCCTTACCCGTTCTATGATTGGATAGCAGAAGCAAGAAAGGCCATAGAAGCGCGAGGCGAAACACCATATCCCCTACCAATAGAGCCATATGGGGCAGAGCTGGCCGCGCCACAAGACACATTTGCAACAGTAGAGGCGACTGCACCAGACCCCAAGGGCGCTATTACTCGCGATGAAGCGCAACTCATTCAACTTGAGACTACCGCTGTGCCAACAAAAATCAAGGCAGGGGAAGCGATACGGGTGCATATCATCCTGCGGCCACAAGCCACCGCCTATTGGAATAACGAGGCAGAGGGAACAGTGCTTTGGGTGAACGCGCCTGCTGGCTGGCAAATTGACCGCCCATTACAGACATTGCCTTTACCAAACAGTGAAACGGACGATGCACCGCGTATCTTTGAGTTTGAGGCGCGTAGTCCTGATAATGCACAAGGCACAACGGAAATCACTTTTTATGTGCTGTATTATGTATGCGAGCAAAAGGATGGTGTTTGCCTTTACCGCCGCCAAGATGGGGCGGTGACGATTGAAGTTAGCGCAGCGACAGCACAGAGCAATCGTTAAATTTAACATATCAGTGATTTGGGATAAACTTGGGATATATCCCAAACTTTCCAGCAATATATCCCAAAATATCCCAAATTATCGTTAAAAAAGGAACAAACGCATGGCAGATTTAGTTTTAGTAAAGCAACGTGAGCAAATTGTAGAGATTATTCTTAACCGCCCAGATAAGCTAAACGCGGGCAATTGGGGCTTGATGGAAGCATTAGATGCGGCATTGGATGAAGTCACGCGAATGAATGGCGTGCGTGTGGCGCTATTGCGTGGCGAAGGGCGCGCTTTTTGCGCGGGCATTGACCTGACCGCATTTGAAGAACTCATTGGGCGTTTTGGCGAACATTGGCGCGAAAACCTATTCCCATTGACAGAAGCGTTTCAGGGGGTTTTGAATAAAATTGAACAACTAACCATCCCCGTCATCGGCGTTTTACATGGATACGCCATTGGCTTGGGCTGCGAAATTGCACTAGCCTGCGATATGCGCATCGCGGCAGAGGGCACAAAGCTAGGATTGCCAGAAGCGAAATTAGGCCTTATTCCCGATGTAGGCGGCACAACCCGCCTCACCCGTTTAGTTGGGCCAGCCCGCGCTAAAGAATTCATCATGACCGGAAAGAACATCCCGCTGGATAAAGCGGAGCAATGGGGCGTGGTGAATGTTGTTGTGCCACAAGAAAACTTGTTAGAACAAGCGGAAGCGTTGGCACAGGAGCTATGCGAGGCGGCGCCGCTAGCGGTGAACTATGCCAAGCGCGTCATCAATGGCATTGCGGATATACAGCGCGGTTTGCAACTAGAAGCGTGGGCGCAAAGCGTACTCATGCGCAGTGAAGATTTTATGACAGGCGCACAGGCCGCCATGACCAAAACAAAACCAGAGTGGCGCGGGAAATAGGGCAAATGCGCTGATAGATGTATACTGGTTATAGCAACATATAAACAGCGGCACAGGTTGGCTATGGCAAAAAATAAGAAACGCAATAAAAAGCCCCAGAATAATGCTAGCGGTTTCCACATGCCCGATGTGAGCCTTGGCCTATATAGCTATAACGGCAACACCTTAATTGATACAGAGGACTATAATGAGGTGCTACAAAACCGCGACTTGCCGCCTGTACCAGAGCGACGTTATGGCGGTGAGGGAGGTTTATTGCTTACGATAGGCCGTTTGTTCTTCGATATGAGCGGGGAAGGGCGTGGTGGGCAAATGCAACGCGGCGCTTATATCACCAGCTTTGGCTATGGGCATGGTGAGTTCAATATCGGCTATGTGTGGAAAAAGAATAGGCTATTTCGCTTTTATCCTATGTTAGGTGTTGGCGGTGCAGGTAGCGCTATCCATACCGAGAAAAAAGAAGGGATTGGGGATGAGCGCAATTTAGAACCGCTGCGAACAGAGGTGAACGCCGTTTTACAGCATATCGGCCTCGGTCTAGATTTCACCCCTAGGCTAGGGCCTATTAGGTTTTTCCTCGGCATCCGCGCCGGCTATGCGCACCCGCGCTATACCACACCACCCGCAACGCCCCATCGTGACAGGGTGAAAGTTGGCGGTTTTTAC
>DAOTWU010000165.1:0-2791 GCA_034435735.1 Anaerolineae bacterium
TCCAGCGCCATCGCGGCTAAGGCGTTGCTGCTCATAAAAAGCGTTAGATTGCACATCCGTAACGGTGAAATGCCCCATATAAATCTGGTCACTATGCCATTCTGTGCTATTAGTTTGTGCTGGGGGGCGAATCGCGCGGCGGAAAATGGTGAACTCATACCCAAAGTGGCGGCCATCTTCTGCCTTTAGATTGCCCGTGAAGTACCACCATTCTGTTTGAAAAGCGGGATGCGCACCATGGTCACGCGGGAATTGCCAATCATAAGGGCCAATAGCACGCTGAAAACCGCTTAAGTCTGTCATGGGCGCGGCGATGACAGCATTGGCGGATACCTGTTCCGCCTCTCCGACATCCACTAAACTAAATCCCCAAATAATGGCAACGAGAATAACTATTCCCAACAAAATATAACGCCACATGAGACACCTCTCACAGATTGTTCCAGTTATCACAAATTATAGCAAAATTGGCTTAACATTGTGTTAGAAAAGAAGAATTAAGACCCAGAACAAATACTAGGCAATCATAATGATATATAATGATGCTATCGGGTCGGGGTGGAAAAGAGACAACATGGTCACTATCAGTCTGAAAAAAACCCGCGATTTCATTTATCAAAACGGGCTACTCTGGGAACGCGCTTTGTTTTCATGGCTTTTCGAACGGGGTAGCCTTCACCATCTTTACCAGTGTTTACGCTGCTATAAGAATATGGATGGTGGTTATGGCCACGGGCTAGAGCCAGATATTCGCACACCAGAATCCCATCCTTTAGCGCTTGAGTATCTGTTGTTCATTTTGGTGTTCTACCAAATCCCACCAGAAGACTTGCTTTTTGGAACGACAAAATGGGTTTCCGAACAGCAAAATGAAGACGGTAGCCTCAAGAACCCCGACTCGGTGAAAGACTATCCCCATGCTGCATGGTGGACAGATGGCGGGCAACACATACCACTGAGCGTTGTGGGACTGCTACATTTCTTCGGGCGTACAACATCAGGTATGTTAGAGCGCACAAGCAACTGGGCGCAAGCTAATTATAGCATCGAACATATTGAAAATAACGATTGGCTGTTTGCGGCTTATCACGCGGTCAATTACTTTTTCAACATTGACCAATATCCGGATTTAATCAAACATCAAGATGCAACAGTAGATAATGTTCAAAAGCTATTAGAAGCGCGGCCAGAAAAAGGCAGCGAAGCAATTTTCCAACTTGCGCCATTTCCTGATAGCTTAATTATCGTTGCATTGCCAGATGAATTGATACAGCGAGAACTTGACCGTCTGCTAGATACCTATCTTGATAACGGTAGCTGGCATGATGAGCATAACTTACCGTACTGGTATGTAGGCGCAACCATCGCTAATCTAACCACCCTACAACGGCACGGGCGTATTAATTTATTGGATGATTAGGCCAGAGATAAGCGTTGCTCAGCAGCCCTTAAACCGCTGAGATAAGCGCCGTGTACTGTCGCGGCTTGAATATCTGTTGCAGTGGCTTCTCCCGCCCAATAGAGCGGTGGTGTTGGCTGTGATAAAACTTCACGCATCCCCATAGCACCAACAGGGACAACACTATAGCCGCCCAATGCGTACGGGTCATCAGTCCAATTCACCCAAAGCATGGCAATAGGGTCAATATAAGGTTTATCCAACTCCATGCGCAAGGATTTTAAGCCTTGTAAAAGCGCGCCATCTTCACCAAGCGCCAATAAATCGCGCGCCCAATCGCCGGTGGCAAAGGCCGTCCATACCTGCCCCGGCAACCCCTGCCCCACCGATGGCGACCACCACATAGGCGGGTTCTCGGCGCTATAAATAGCCATAACTTCTGGGTCATCAACAATTGGGGATTCAAAATAATAAATCAATTTCAAAGCCGGCCCCATTTTTAGGGAGCGAATGGCATTCTGTTTATCACTGGGCAATTGTGGGGCGAACTGAACGCGGCCAGACTGTAAAACACCAAGCGGCAGTGTGATAATCGCGGCATCTGCTGCGAAAGTTTCTTCGTTCAAAGTTAACACCGATACCCGGTCATCACCCCATTCTATATGTGACACAGGTGTATCAAGGCGAATATCTAAATCCGTAGCTAACGTTTTAACGAGAGTGTCATAACCATCGAGGATGCGGAAATCTTGTTGGCCATTCATCTCTAGCCGTTGCTGGCTCAAGCCTATTGTTGCAAGCGCGCTCAAATACTGGGGCGCATCACCAGCCGCATTGGCATACATACGATGCACATAGTGCAATTGCTCTTCAGAAAAACCGGCACGGCGCAAGTAGCTAGCTAAGGATTCATCTTCAGGTGCGATAGGGGTATCAATGGTGGAGAGATTGCGCACGAGGTCGAACTCTGGAAAGGCAGCGCGGGCGGCAGACAGCGTCATCCACATATCATTTTCAAGGCGCACATAAGAGTCGTCCGTTTTTCGCCAAGGGTAAAGCTGGACGCCCAAACGACGAGCGAGCGCCCATGTTGCCGCTCGCTCGCCATGTATGAATTCTGCCCCGAACTCAATCGGAATTGGACAAAGCTTGCGATTTGTATAAATACGTCCACCAATGCGGTTGCGCGCCTCTAGCACAATGACACGCTCACCAGCTTTAGCTAACGTGTGCGCAGCACTAAGTCCGGCCACCCCCGCGCCGACTACGATGGTTGTCATTATGTTGTTTTACTCCGACAGGTTTTCTAACAGCCGGTTTTGTCAGTCAGGGATTATAATCGGGATTTTCCCAAACAAGCAAGACACCGGTATTACCAGCTTCCGGGTCGCT
>DAOTWU010000166.1:0-4612 GCA_034435735.1 Anaerolineae bacterium
GGGGGTATCCTAACCATATTATAACTTAATTAAGGTAAAATTTAGAAAAACTTCATGTTTGAAACATTGATTAATGGTATAATTTGAAGCAACAGACAACTTTTCGTTAATGAAAGAGGAGCGTTGAAGATGTTGTCTGACATTGAAAACATCAAGAATGCCAGAGCAAGAATCCTTGTTGTCGATGACGAAAATGTCAACCGTCGCGTGATTGAGCGCGCCTTTGGCCGTCAATACGATGTTGTCGGCGCGACTAATGGGCGCGAAGCCCTCAGCATATTGGCGCGCCAACCTTTTGATTTGGTGTTGCTGGATGTGATGATGCCGGAGATGGATGGGTATACGACATTGACCATCATCCGCGATACCCCCAGCATGAAAGATTTGCCCGTGATTATGCTCACTGCCCTATCCGATAATAGCGACATCATTCACGGGTTAGAATTGGGCGCAAATGACTACATCACCAAGCCAATTGCGTTGGATGTATTGCATGCGCGCGTTGCCACACAAATTAAGATGAAGCGCCTGATGGACGCCAACAAGGCCGCATTGGAAGCGTTACAGGAATTGCAGGAGGTGCGTTTGCGCTTCTTCCGCGTCGCCGCCCATGACCTGAAGGCGCCACTAGTCAATATCCGCATGGCACAGCACATCTTAAGAGATTATGTGGTGGATGACCCGATGGCACACGAGATGCTGCAAATTATCGACACCACAGTGGACACCATGCAGGATATTGTGAGCAACTTCCTCGATGCCTCAGTTTTACAAAGTGGCCAGCTAGAACTGAACTTCGATGAAGTCAACGTTGAGAACCTAATTTGGGAAGTCGCCGCCCAGTTCCATGGCGCCGCCCAAAACAAACAGATTACGCTGGATATTGGCGATGTGCCCGGCTTGATTTATGCTGATGCCTCGCGGGTGAAACAGCTTATCGGCAATTTAGTCAGCAACGCTATCAAATATAGCCCACCGCAAAGCCTCGTCCGCATTTGGTCGGAAGAAGGGCGCGATGGTGTGCGTATCTGTGTCGCCGATTCTGGGCCGGGTATTCCCGAAAATGAGCAGCATATGCTCTTCAAGCAATTTAGTAAATTGAGCACCCGACCTACAGCAGGAGAGAGCAGTACCGGTTTGGGGCTATGGATTGTCCAACAATTAACGGCTGTGCATAACGGTAAAGTGGGCTTTGAATGCCCACCAGAGGGTGGTTCTATCTTCTGGGTAGAGCTGCCGTCGCTAGCTGCTGCCGAAGACGAGGCGCCGCAAGCCAACGTTGCTGCGGCCCAAGCCTCGTAACATCTAAAACGCTCCTCTCACCTGCACTTTTGTGCATATAGCTTTACCATGGGAAAGGCGTCACCATGTGTGGCGTCTTTTCTGTTTTAGTTTGGTGGATTAAAAATGCCCGCGTGAGATGCGGACATTGTTTAGCGTTAACAATTAGGGCGTTTTTTCAACCCACACCGGTTTAGGCGTAATGGCGTCGGCTGGTCTTGGGCCGGCATCTTCCGCCGCCCCCTGCGAAACGCGATAGGGCACTTCAATATGCATGTCGTCTTCACAAGTAATCTGGCAACTCAGCCGCGCCTTGCCTGTCAATAGATTGGCATCCAGCCGTTCCCGTTCAGCCAAGGTCATTTGCTGCGGTTCGCCCGCTAAAAAGTGTACGCGGCAAGTTGTACAGCGCGCGTTACCGCCACAACGATGCAATATATCCACACCAGCATCTTCTAGTGCCAACACTAGGCGCTTTCCTTGTGGTACATCAAATGTTCCTACGCCTTCAACGGTGATTTTGGGCATCAGCGTTCCTCCTGTATGATTATGCTTTCACGTAATAATAGAGTTCGCCAGGTTGCAAAATCTTATATTTTTGGCGCGGTGCTGTGGTCTCTAATGCTTGCACAATGTGGCTGAAGGGGATGGCGTTATAAGCGTAGAGGTCATTATGACCAATTAGCAGCATATCCCAGCCCAAATCGTGCGCCAGCCGCGCTGCTTCGATGGGCATCAGGTTGCCTGTGGCGGGGCCTTCTACTTCGCGGTAATAGTCGCGCCCATTGACGGGCAACAGCGCAATATCGGGCGTGGGCAGTTGTTTCAGAGTGGCGATATAGTCATCATAAATAATTGTATCGCCCGCATGGTAAAAGGTGACGCCATTGGCTTCAATCATATAGCCCAGCCAGCGGTAGCCCTTCTCCGTATCATAGGTTTTGTCATAGTGGGCGGCGGGCACAGCTGTCAGCGTTACGTCTGTTTGTGGCAGTGTGATGGGCTGCATGGCCTGCGGTACGAGGATATTTTCAGGCTGTGCGCCCAATTCTAGTAATAGCTCACGACACCAGCCCGGCGCTATAAAGCGCGTATCGGGCGCGGCTTGCAGCATAGGCTTGATGGTCAGCGGGTCAAGATGGTCAATATGCTCGTGCGTAATCAGGTAGTAACTGGCATTAGTGAGCGCTTCTGGTTGTGCTGGCGGGGGATAGGCGCGTGCCCAATGGTCGCCTGCTTGCTCCCTCACAATGTCAGATAGGCATAAATCTACATAGAGGATGGCTTGCGGCGTTTTGATGCCGACGCCCATCTGACCAAAACCCCAAATAGGCATGCTATTGGGCAGCACGGGCAATGTATTGATTTGCTGGATAATGTCGGTCATGGTGTTTCCCCTGCGATTGGTTCATATAACAAAAAAGACCGGCGCGAAACCGGTCTCTTTGTGGGCAGTATAGGACTCGAACCTATAACCTTCTCGACGTCAACGAGACGCTCTGCCAGTTGAGCTAACTGCCCGAACAGTTTTAAGTATACCCATTTCGCCCGACGATGCAAGAGCGATTTTTGGGAAAATGACTAGAGCAATTGCAGTAACCAACCTTCCGTAATTTGGCCTCCATCTATAATGCTCACTTATGTTTTTGCTCTGTAATAACTGTATACTTGGCTACGCCAAAGATCCTTTAATTTATTGAATATCGTATCTATATTCGTTTTGAATATTGGTCTCTTATTCCCTTTCGTTTTCTCGTTAGTGTTTCTTATTTCATGCATAATTGCTCTGGTGTACAAGCTTTTATGTATGCAGAAACTACACTACCAACGAATTAAAAGCGCGCTGAAGTGTCCTCCAACGCGCTGTATTTCTACAATGTACAATCCAACTTAGCGATTACTATCACATTAAGGCATAGCACGTCGCAAAATGTGTACAATATTTCGCTCTGGTTCTAGCAAGAAGGGCCCCTCCAGCACTTGCATGCCATCTACTATTTTGACACTGGTGACGCATGTTGATGGTGTACCGTCTTCTGCTAAGAGGAGGAGTGCACCAGATTCAACAGTCCATCGAGTTTCATTCGGATGTGAATAACCACCAATGGTGCCATCAGCATTGAGTGTAAAGGTATTACTGTATACAGCGCCACTAGCGTTCCCAAATTCCCATACTGTTCCCGCAAGCTCTTCAACGGTCAGACCGATTGAACCCGTACATGCGGCCATAGGAACACTTGCGACTGTCAAAGATACATCATCAATGACTGGGCCATAAGCGCCTTCACTCACTTGACTAGTGAAAGTGAGTGTCACTTCCGTTTGATCTGGACCTGTTGTAAATGGAAATGTATGGTAGTCCCATGTCATACTTGTAATTGTAGCACCCTCTGGCTTAAAGGATGTATATGTACGGGTTATATCGTTGATGGATACCTGTACTGCTTTCTCCGCAGGGCCGCCTGCATGGTTGCCAGAGAGAGCGAAACGAAGAATGTAATTAGTGTTTGGCGTCACTGATACCGTTTGCGCAATACTCGCACCATGGGTGCTGCCGTTCAAATCGATACTCATGACACCATCTGCAGCAGGGATGAAATAATCAGCCCAATCAACACTACCAGGCTCAATTTCCCATCCAAAGACACTGGGTGTATTGTTTGCTGGTACTGCTTGCTGTTCAAAGCTGCCATTGATAATCAATGATTCTGGTAAAGATACAACGATATAACCAACAGTACCCTCAGTACCATTTGCTCCCGCAACAAACTGTATAGTGTCGAAGTGTCCATTGGTACCGTCATAACTTATAGGGCCATTACCACCCAGCGGGGCTTCAAACACGATGTCACCTGAAGGGCCGATGAGCTTCACAACCATCGCAAGTCTTGCATTGACTGCGCGATTGAACGATAGTGCTGAAGCAGGTTGATTCAGCTTAATCTGATAGATTGAGCCCGTTATTGATGAGTTGAAATTGCAAGTGTTAGGGTCTTCGGGGTTTACTTCAACCGTAATGTCCCCTTGAATCGCACCAAAACTACTGACTCGAGGTATATTGAAGTTGCAATTATTGATAACAATATCAACGCTACCATCGGAACTTGGTTGATTACCGTCTTGTGCCATGGCTAGGGAGGCACTTAATAATACAAGAAAAACAAAAGTTAGGAGTATGCCGTGCGCTTTACTAAAACCAACTAATGGTTTTGTGTACATGAAATTGTATCCTCTCAGTGTGTTACAATCACTTGGCTTCATTGAATTTGATGGTAGCTACCTAGCATAGTATACAGTAAAAAATAAACACAATTAATTAAGATTAAGATAG
>DAOTWU010000167.1:0-6244 GCA_034435735.1 Anaerolineae bacterium
GGTCGTGGATACGTTCAGCTTTAGCGGGAACAGTGGCAATATCTTCATCGCCAACCATGATGAGCGTGGGGACATTTATTTTGGGCAATTCATCATAGACAGGCTTACGAGTAAAGACGCCAGTCGCCGCACGGGTGAGGCCATGGCGGTTCACATTGGCGATATGGTTTTTCCAATAAGCGAGTTCTTCACGGCGGGCGGGATCAGTGAGAAAAGTTTTGCCAAAAAGTGATTTCGCCGCCCCATTGACAATGAGCTTAGGATGAATCCAGCGGGCAACAAACTTTAACAGGTTATAGCGGGGCAAGTTCTCCTCTGGCTCTGGGTCTGCAGAAGTTTCTAAGAGCACCAATGAGCGCAATAAATCTGGACGGCGTATTCCCATTCTCATGCCGACGAAACCACCCATAGAGAGGCCAACAAAATGCACGGGGGCGCAATCTAATGCTTCGATGAGGGCAACAGCATCTTCATAGCAAGTTTCCATATCATAGCCATCTTGCGTCACTTCGCTTTGGCCTTGCCCGCGATGGTCATAAGCAATGCAACGATAGCGGTCTTTAAGCGCATTGATTTGATGTTCGAACATTTTATGGCTCATTAAAAGGCCATGTGAGAAAACGATGGTCTCGCCAGAGCCACCTGTATCCGTATAAAACAATTCCACACCATTTACACTTATATGGGGCATGTTTGCACCTCAATCCTATAAGAGCTAAAACCGTCACCGCATTTGAGTATAGCAAGTTCCGTTACATTAGGCGAAAGAAAAAGGGCGCACCTTTCGGCACGCCCTAGAGAATTTCGCAACTTTATCGCTAGCCAAGATTGGCCAAAAGTGGCGCAATCACCAGCGAGACAATAGCGAGTAGCTTGAGCAAGATATTCAGTGACGGGCCAGATGTATCTTTGAAGGGATCGCCAACAGTGTCGCCAACAACAGCAGCTTTATGGGCATCGCTACCCTTACCGCCATAGTTGCCGCGCTCAATGTATTTCTTGGCGTTATCCCAAGCACCGCCAGCATTAGCCATCATTACAGCCATCATGAAAGCAGTTACGAGAGAGCCAATCAGCACGCCGATAAGGGTTTCCACGCCGACAAGCTTCGCCAAAAGGCTATCATCACCAGCACCGTGAGCAATAATGGTAAGCACAGCAATCACCACCGGCACAGCTACAGCAATGATGCCTGGCGGCAACATGCGACGAATGGCGCTATCGGTACTAATGGCAACAGCACGCTCGTAATCCGGCTCGGTTTCGCCTTCCTTCAAGCCTTTGATGGTCTGCCATTGGCGGCGAACTTCTTCCACAATAGCTTGTGAAGCATCGCCTACAGCAAGCATCGTCTGGGCGCTGAAGATGAAGGGCAGCAAACCGCCGATGAAAGCACCAGTAATCAGGCGCGGGTCAAGGATGTTAAGTTCTAGCGCCACTTCCGCACTACCAGCACCAGCGGAAAGCGCGGCAATAAATGCAGCGATAAGCGCCAGCGCAGTCATTGCGGCGCTACCAATAGCAAAGCCTTTACCAGTAGCAGCGGTGGTGTTGCCTAGTGAATCAAGAGCATCGGTACGATCGCGGACAGAGCCTTCCAATTCAGACATTTCCGCGATACCACCAGCATTATCCGCTACAGGCCCATAAGCATCAGTGGCGAGGGTGATACCAAGTGTGGAGAGCATACCCACAGCAGCCACAGCGACACCATAGAGACCTGTTAACGCGGTAGCAACCAGTGTCACAATCACGACAATGGCAACCGGGGCGAAGGTACTGAACATACCCAGCGCCAAACCACGAATGACCACGATACCAGCGCCACCTTGCGCGCTTTCAGAGAGGCGTTGGGTGGGTTTGTAGGTATCAGAGGTGAAATACTCGGTGAAGTAGCCAATCAACACGCCACCAACAAGGCCGGAAATGGTGGCAATAATAACTTCCCAGCCGAGGTTCAGCAACAAGCCAAGGCCAACAATTGCAACGGCAACACCTAAGCTGGCACTATAGACGCCGCGGCGCAGGCTGCCAAGTAGCTCTTCCTGAGAAGCGCCTTCTTTGGTGCGCACAAGGAATGTGGCCAGCAAGCTGATAATCAAACCGGCAGCAGCAACCAACACAGGGAACACCTGCGCAGCAGTTTGCGAAGCGCCAGTGAACTGTGGGCTGAGAACGGCGAGTGCGATGGCGGCAACGATGGAGCTAGCATAACTCTCGAACAGGTCTGAACCCATACCAGCCACATCGCCAACGTTATCACCAACGTTATCCGCGATAGTTGCGGGGTTGCGGGGATCGTCTTCTGGAATATCCAGCTCTGTTTTACCCACGAGGTCAGCGCCAACATCTGCCGCTTTGGTGTAAATACCGCCGCCAACACGGGCGAAAATGGCGATAGAAGTGCCACCAAAACCAAAGCCAGCCAGTGCACTAGCAGCAGCGTTGGGGTCACTCATGACATTGAAGAAGATGATGGACAGAATGCTGATACCCAGCAACGCCAGCGAAACCACCATCATACTCATCACTGTACCGCTAGCAAATGCCACACGCAGCCCTTTATTCAGGCTTTCAGAAGCGGCCTGCGTAGTGCGGACATTGGCACGGACAGCGATATACATGCCGGCATAACCAGCAATACCCGAAGCCACAGCACCGGTCACAAAGGCCACGGCGGTGAGAATACTCATATTCGCTTCGGGAATAAAACTAAGGATAACCAGCACAGCAGCGACAATGGCCACGAGAACAGCCACCGCGCGATATTCGCGGGTGAGGAAGGCCTGTGCGCCACGTTGGATAGCACGGGCAATAGTGACCATGCGCTCAGTACCGGTGCCTTGAGCAAGCACCCAATTGCGTTGTGTAAAAGCGAATCCAAGGCCGATAACGGCGGCAACGATGCCGATGATCGCCCCCAATTCAAACGAAATTTCCATAAGGCTTCTCCTGAAGAAGGTCTCGGTCGGTTATCGTTAGACAGGTTGGGTTTGTATCCCAATGAATGACCTGATACGATAGTAACAATCCCGAAAATGTTAACGAATATCACCATTTTTGCAACACCTATTTATATGTGATAAGCCTGATGTCAGACAAAAATCAAAAAACCGGGGCTTATGGAGAGCAATTAGCCCGTAAATATCTGGAAAGAAAAGGATATACCATCATCGCTACGAATTGGCATTGTGCTTATGGTGAAGTAGATATAATCGCAGAATATGGGGAAATATTGGTTTTTGTAGAAGTGCGAACACGCCATAGCAACACGACAGAAACGGCATTTGCTAGCATTACGCCCCAAAAACGAGAGCGCTTAATCAAAACAGCCTACAGTTATTTGAACGAAACAGAGCGCGATGATGAACTATGGCGCATTGATATGATTGCCATCGCTTTACAATACGGCCAAACGCCTTTAATACAGCATCGGGAGGATGTGCTTGACTGGTAAAAAACCATTGGTGGTTATTTTGGGGCCAACGGCTGTGGGGAAAACGCGCCTAGCCTTGAAATTAGGGCGTATATTCCATGGGGAAGTTATTGGCGCAGATAGCCGCCAAGTCTATCGCTATATGGACATTGGTACAGCAAAGCCAACACCAGAAGAGTGTGCACTTGTGCCGCACCACTTAATTAATGTGGTAAATCCAGATGAAAATCTTTCTCTGGCGCAATATCTAAGAATGGCTTATCAAGTCATTGACAACTTGCATGAGCAAGGAAAGCTCCCATTGTTAGTTGGCGGAACAGGTCAGTATATCACAGCGTTAATTGAGGGATGGAATATCCCAGAAGTGCCGCCTAACGAGCCTTTGCGTCAAACATTAGAAACATTTGCCAAAACGCATGGAGTAGAGGCGCTTTATGCGCGCTTATTGCAGATAGATACAGAAGCTGCAGAAAAAATACACCCGAACAATATACGGCGGGTTATACGGGCTATTGAAGTTTATGAGGCGACCGGCACCCCCATCAGCGTTTTGCAGCGAAAAACCCCACCACCCTACCGTATAAAAATATACGGGTTAACCATGGATAGGGAACTGTTATATGAGCGTGCAGACAAGCGCGTTGATAGAATGATTGAAATAGGATTTATTGACGAAGTACAGCGCTTGTTAGATATGGGGTATGATACAGCATTGCCTTCTATGAGCGGATTAGGGTATGGGCAAGTCATCGCTTATCTAAAAGGAGCAATGAGCTTAGAAGAAGCGATTACACAAACAAAAACAGCCACACATGATTATATTCGGAGACAATATACCTGGTGGCGCGGGCACAATCAGGGGATTCTGTGGCATAATGTTGAGGGCATCGATATTGCGCAACTGATTGATGATGTGGCGCAATGGCTTGATGAACAGGATGAATAATGCGGCTTTTACGAAACGTTGGCAATCAAAATAATATGGTGGGGATTTTTCTACTAATTTTATTGGCGGTTATCGCTGGCCCCAGCACCTTACCGCGCATTTTCCCACCGGCAGAAAATGGTATACCTTGCGACCGCTTACCACGAGGAACGGAGCGAGCCAACCACCAGTCACTCATCGGAAGAGCGGCAAGTGATCCCATCAGCTTGGCAGTGAAATCTGACCCATTGCCCCCTAACAATGAGCCGCTTTATATCACTGTTACCGTTATTAATAACTCTATTGGCTCTGTACCCATTCTCTACAATCCCAACCAGGTATTAGTTGGCGATAATGGCAGCAACGGGTTGGGCATCATCTTTGAGCCAGCGATCAATTTAACAAATGGGGCTATTCGAAATAATCAAGGGACTGTCTCTTTCCCTGAAGAGGATATTCGCATTTTAGGGCCGCGACAACGCTGCTTTCATGTTTTCGAATTTGCAATTGACCCCATATCTCAACCCGCCTTATATCAAGGCACTGTCGCTGTAAAAACCTATTATCGCATTAACACCCCTGGTCAAGTGGTGCAGACAACGCCTGATATTCCTTTAATTTTTGTTGATCAAGGTTTGAGGGTGCGAAACGGGTATCTAGAAAGTACGCCTGTACCCATTCCCTTACCAAGCCAGACAACTCCCTAGCACAAGCGATTTTGAGAGATGTGGCTATAATGGGAGTATAAGTAAAGATTTGTGGGATTAAAGAAAGAACACGCGCGAACAGACACCAGCACCCACTGATGAAAGGGTTGAGGCAATGGCTAGAGCACATACAGAATATCCGGTTATCGTTGTTTTAGATGGCGACTATGTTAATCAAAATTGGGCATTAGACCGCCCAACAATGACATTAGGCCGTGAAGATAGCTGCGATATTATCTTGCCAGTGCGCCAAGTATCGCGGCAGCATGTGCGCTTCCATCGTCAAGATGGCGATACATATCTCATTGAAGATTTGAACAGCAAAAATGGCACATGGGTCAATGGGTTGCGCTTAGAGGGCATTCGAGAACTATCCGATGGAGATGAAATCAATATCGCTCGAGCAGTGCGGATAAAATTTGTCGGTTCTGGCAGCACTGTGCCCGTCACTGGCGATATTCCTGAGGTTATTCCATCCAGTTCATTCCAAGGGCGTTTGAAAATAGACTTGGAATCGCGGCAGGTTTTTGTCAATGGGCGGGAAATTGAACCGCCCCTGAGTTTGCCCCAATATCGCCTATTGGAACTCCTTTATACTAATCAAGGGCGGATTTGTACGCGGCAAGAAGTGGTCGATGCGGTATGGCCAGATGCCATCGCCGAGGGCATTAGTGAACAGGCCATCGACGCACTAGTGCGGCGGCTACGTGATAGATTGGCCGAAGTTGACCCAGATTGGCAATATGTAGTCACTGTACGCGGGCATGGTTTTCGGCTGGATAATCCAGTGGATACAGATTAGTGAATACTAAGCGCGATGTTGGTTAATGGCATCGCGCAATTGTTTAGCGGCAGTGGCGGGGGCATCAGCGAAGATGATACTGCGCGATGCGTTGATGATAAGCCCGCGACCACGGCTATCTACGCCATGACGGACAACTGCCGCAACATCGCCTCCCTGTGCGCCTATACCAGGCACAAGCAAGGGCATATCCCCAACAATAGACCGAACTTGCGCCAGCACTTCTGGGTAGGTTGCTCCAACTACCAACATACAATTCTGATTGTCATTCCAATGATGGGCGACTTGTTCCGCAACTAGCGCCCACAGCGGACGTTCGCCTATTTGGAGCGATTGAAATTCATCCGCACCAGCATTAGATGTGTGGCAAAGGA
>DAOTWU010000168.1:0-3192 GCA_034435735.1 Anaerolineae bacterium
GCTTGCGGCTCAGCGAAAAGGTCAGCTTCCTCATCAGCTTCTTCTAGCGCTGCAATTTCCTCTTGATCTGCTAACCAGTCAAAGCCATCATCGTCCTCTTCTTCTTGGAATAGGGCAGCTTCGCCATCGGGCGCAAAGCCATCATCCTCTTCTTCTACCCATTCCATACTTTCGAGAGGCGCACTCGCAGCTTGTTCTTCAGCGAGGTTTTCAACATCAAGCATTTCTTCCAGAAGTTCATCATCTTCCAGCCACTCTAATCCCGTATCTTCTTCTTGAGATTGGCCAAATTGGGCTGTTGCATCGGCTGGGTCTGATGAAACAGGTGGTGGCGTAAATTCTTCTTGTGCCTGCTCTGCCTCATCTTCTTCTGACAGCTCAATGCCGGCTTCTTTCATCCACGCCAGCGGGTCTTCTTCAAAGATGATGCCTTCTTCTTCATCACCAGCAGCTGGTGTTTCTTCCTCTTCAATCTCTATGCCACTAGAGCGCGCCCAAGCCAACGGGTCTGCTTCGTCAATAGGATGGAGTTCGCCTCCATCATCCAATCCATAAGGGTCGGAAAATGCGGGTTCTTCATCTTCTTCCGATAGCTCGATACCAGCTTCTTTCATCCATGCGAGTGGGTCTTCAGAATCACTGCCCGGCAATTCGCTGGTTGATGGACGTTGCTCAGTAGTTTGCTCAGCAGCTTGTGCCTCTGCTTGATCTTCTGGGAAGAGTTCGCGGAAATCGACTTCTTCTAAGAAGTCATCTTCTTCTTCATCCAATTCAGAGAGTAATCCAGTCAGCCCTGTAGGAGTACGCTGCTGTTCTTCTTGTGCAAGCGTGTCTTCAGCGCTAGGTTGCTCGATGGCGTCTACATCCAAATCATCGAGTTCAGCAACTTCTGCCAGCCAATCATCGTCTTCCTCATCATCTAACGAGGACAGTAACCCCGTGAGGCCAGTTGGCGTGTGTTGTGGTTTAGGCTCTTCGGCCTCTGTGCCAGACTCTTGAATATCTGCTAACCAGCTATCATCTTCTTCACCGTCATCTAGTGAGGAGAGTAAACCAGTGAGGCCTGTCGGTGTGCGTTCGCCTTCTGGCGCTTCTTCAGCCTCATCTTCTTCAGCGAGTTCAGCCAACCATTCTTCTGGTGGCAATTCTTCATCATCATCGTCGCCAAAGAGGTCTTCTAATGCAGGCTCTTCCTCTTCAATATCTTCAAGGTCAAATTCCGGCCCTAAATCATCATCATCTAACCAGTTTTCATCGTCTGTTTCATCAAATAAGGTATCAAATGCGCCTTCTTGTCCAGAATCAGAGATGTCTAGGTCTTCGCCTAAGTCTGCGAACCAATCTGGGCTTTCTGTGGTTAACTCGTGCTGGGCAACCTTCTCATAATCAAGCTCATCAAGGCGCACAAGGTCATCGGGAGCGGGCTGGCCAGTTGCCAACTCTCGTGCGATATAAGGATTGACGGCTTCAATCCGGTTGAGATAACGCTGCGCATCAGAGGGGCGTTTTTCCCCCAGCCACAGCATCACCATAATTTCATTGGCATCCAAGCAGTCTGGCAAATCTTTTAATACCGACAGCGCTACCTCGCCCGCATCTACTAAATGCCCTGCGCCCCATAAAGTCATCGCCAGCAATAGGCGCAGGTCTACCCGATGAGGCGATTTATCAAGCGCTTGCGTTAAAACGTCTAATGCTCTGTCATAAAGTCCATTGCGGATGTGTTGTTGGGCGACTGCACCGGCAGTGAGCTGGATTTTATCGACATGCACATTATGAAATTCGGCATACCATTCCCGCAGACGTTTAATCACTTCTTCATCGTTAGGCTGTTGTTCAAAGGCGCGCTCAGTATGCCAGATAGCGCGTTTCATATCATTTAATTTGGCGTAAATTTGCCCTAATGTGTCATGGGCTTCAAAGTCTAAGGGGTAAACCGCCAAAATCCGACGGAAGATTTCTGCCGCTTCTTGCCAGCGATTTTGCTGAACTAGTGCCCGACCCAAAACGCGATAAGTTTCTACGCTACGGGGGAAGTGCTGTAAGATATGGCGACAGTGATGTATAACTTCATCAGTGGATTTACCTTGTTCAAGCAAAGTATTTAGTTTGCGAATATACTCACGAAGATTAGTTTGTGCCATAAGGTTAACCTGTGCGCTGCCGGTAATAAAGGTAAGCCGCCGGTCAGTGCCTGTAATTGTAATAGCTAATGTGAAAAATGCACAATAAACCGACTGCTGTTAGTCAGCGTCTTCTGTGTTAAGTATAACACAATTCAGGTATTCGGCTTGACGCTATTTGTTTCAGTCATGTTCAAAATTTGCTAGGGGTAGATTGTATCGAGGTTATGATGCGCCGAATAAACAGCACTTTAGTCCTATTGATGCTCACATTGTTTTTTATTCCCACCTTTGCGCAAGATGCGACGGAGCCACCACCTCCAACCTTAGAGGATTTTTGGGAGGGGCGTGCAGAGTGGGTTATAGATATTGAGGATGTGGGGTTGCCCATTGGAGAGAGTGATACCGTCTATTTAGGCGATGGCGTTTACCGCTCATATTTACATGCCAGCTATGAATCTGCTGGTGTTATTGACCAGTGTGGGGAGGAAGTGGAATTCCCCGGCTGTATGACGCTATGGGAAAGCACAGATGGGGGCGAAAGCTTCAGCCTTACGACGCCTGTTTGTTTGATGCCCTGCCAAAGCTGCCCTTGCGATGATACTCGTGACCACATTACCGCCCAACAATACCCCCGTGTTTTTTATACAGATGATTTAGTCTATTTGTCTTATGAGTGGCATGCCCAAACTATTCTCCGCGCTTCTCCAGATGGCCTTTCATGGAGTGATTGGTCATATTTGCGTACTCCCGGCGGCACATGGCCAAGCTCTTATTCCCCATGTAGCGATATAGAGCGCATTGGCCCACATCCCAACATAAGGGGCGAAGTCCATGATTGCCTCGTTGGTGCGCCCCCCGGCCTCTATGTTGAAGGAGATACCCTCTATGTGTTTGTTGGTGCTGGTAGTGCCCCTGCTCATATGCGCTGCTATAAAGGCAATCGCTATGCCGAGCTTTCTACACTCCGCCTTTGTGACCACGACCCTTTGTTTAGCGGAGCAACAGAATATGGACCTGTAGATGTTTTTGGTGCTGATGCAAATGCTTATTTTGACTTTCGGTATAT
>DAOTWU010000169.1:0-2840 GCA_034435735.1 Anaerolineae bacterium
GTCGCGCTGGTCATTGGCGCAGAGACCATGAGCCGCGTTATGGACTGGCAAGACCGCAGCACGTGCATTCTTTTTGGTGATGGCGCGGGCGCGGTTGTCTTGAAAGCCGATACTGCTGAAGGCGGTGTTTTATCATCAGTCTTGCGTTCAGATGGCAGTGGCTATGACCTGCTGGGCATTCCAACAGTTGGCAGCTGTGACATTAACCTGCCGGGAATTAGCGCCAATGGGCATAAAATGCACAAAATGTTCATGAATGGCGGGGAAGTTTTCAAATTCGCCACCAGAGTCATCGGCGATAGTATTCAAGAGGCTGCTGAAAAGGCGGGCATTACCATTGATGAAATTGACTTGATCATTCCACACCAAGCGAATGAACGCATCATCAAGTCCGCAGCACGCAACTTGAAAATCGACGTAGGGCGATTCATGAACAATGTATCTCGCTATGGCAACACATCGGCAGCTTCTATTCCAATTGCGCTAGTCGAAGCAATTCAAGAGGGCCGAGTGCGTCAAGGTGATTACCTCGCATTTGTGGGGTTTGGCGGCGGCCTCACTTGGGCTTCTATGGTTGTAAAGTGGGGTGTCCCCAAACCAGAAGAACGGCATGCAGGGCGCATTAATCGTCAAAGGCGACAGATTCTATATACAGCTGCGCGTTGGCGTTCACGCTGGAATCGTTGGAAGCGGCGAACAAGCGAGACCATTAGCCGTATCCGACCACAGCGCGGGCGGATGTCACGCTTAAAGCACAAAATTGAACAACACGATATTGACCTGAAATAGAAAAATGGCGCGGGAATATATCCTGCGCCATTTTCATTAGGGTTAGTCGCGATTGCTGCCAGAAACCAACATAATGTAATAAAGCAATTGGAGTAAAGCGGTTGCCGCTGCAGCAAAGTAGGTTAATGCAGCTGCAGTCAATACTTGGCGTGCGCCCTGACGTTCTTCGCTAGTGAGGATTAAACCTGAAGCTTCTAACAAGCGCAAACCACGACGGCTGGCGTCAATTTCTACAGGTAGGGTCAAAACCATGAATAGCACAACCAGCCCAAAGAATAGAACGCCAGCCCACGCCAACCCTGGTATTTGGAAAATCAGACCAGCCACAATTAACCCATAGGACAATAAGGGGCTAAATTGTACTGCTGGCAAAAGGAAATTGCGCATTTGGATAAGCGGTGAATGCTCAGCGTGCTGTTGAGCATGGCCTAATTCATGGGCAACTACAGCCATAGATAACACTGAGGGCTTGGCGGCAATGTCACGGGTCAACCGTACAGTATGCGTGCGCGGGTCGTAATGGTCGCCCATATTCCCTGGTGCAGCTTCTAGCCCAACACCGCTTAAACCTTGTGTACGCATTAAATGCTCGGCAACATCAACGCCGGTTAAATTCGAACTGTTACGAATATTGCCCCATTTGCTAAATGCAGAGCGAACAAAAAGCTGAGCAATGGCAGATAAGATAATCGCCGGCAACATCACAAACAGGATGTAACGCGGGTCAAAATAGAGAAACATAGACACCTCCCCTTATCAGTATTCAAAATCTAACATTTACTATATGGGGTGTACGCTAGAGGTATCTAAGAGATATATAAACAAATTGCAAAATCTAGCGCTACTACACCGTTCCCCCTAATGTGCGCGTGAGGGCTTCTCGCGTATTGAGTGAGTAAGGCAACAAGCAGTTATCTAAAAGGCGGGGCAAGCCAACACGCGCGGTTAAAGAGAGTAAAATCGGGTTCTCTGAAGGGGTTGATAGTTCCTCTAATGTGACAGCATCTGCTACAGAGACATAATCAACGTGGGCAAGGGGTTCGGCATTGAGCACATCAAGCACTGCTTGGCGTAAGCGCTCAGGGTCACGTTCACCAGCTTCATATGCGGCAGCTGCAGCTTGTAAACTGCGGCTTAATGCTGTTGCAGCGCGGCGTTCATCTGGGTTCAAGTAGACATTACGTGAACTCATCGCCAGACCATCGGCCTCGCGCACAATGGGAATCACCACAATATCAAGCGGGAAATTCAAATCACGCACAAGCGCCTTTATCACAGCAACTTGTTGGGCATCTTTTTGTCCAAAATAAGCGACATTAGGTTGAGTTAGGTTAAAGAGTTTGGTGACTATGGTGGCAACACCGCGAAAATGGCCGGGGCGATGCGCGACCTCTTTGCCTTGAGAGACTTTCTCTACTTCGACAAATGTCTGGTAATCTGCGGGATACATGATTTCCGGTGTAGGCGTGAAAACAAGGTCTACCCCTACCCCTTCTAGTTTGGCTAAGTCACCTGGTAAATCTCGCGGATAAGCATCCAAATCTTCATTTGGGCCAAACTGGGTAGGATTGACAAAAATGGTGACAACCACTTTATCGCAATCTTCACGGGCTGCTTTGACTAAAGACATATGGCCTTCATGAAGCGCCCCCATAGTTGGGACAAGGCCAACACGCCCCTGCAATTGGGCGCGGGCTTCACGTAAATCCGCAATCGTATCAACCACTTTCACGGCTATTTACCTCTTCTCGCAGGATTTTTAGAACCTCATCATTCATCTTAAAGCTGTTTTCCGTCGTGGGGAAAACTTGCTGCTGTACTTCATTCAGGTATTGGGCAACGGCGACTTGCATTTGCTCGCCGATATTGGCATAGCGCTTGGTATGGCGTGGCATGAAATCCCAGAAAAGCGCCAAGATGTCATGAAACACTTGCACCTGCCCATCGCAGTAAGGCCCTGCCCCAATACCAATGGTGGGAATATCTAGCATTTCGGTAATTAGTTGAGCGAGTTCAGCAGGGACAAGTTCAAGGACAACGCAAAACGCGCC
>DAOTWU010000170.1:0-1860 GCA_034435735.1 Anaerolineae bacterium
CCGCCAGCCGACAATGCTCCCAATAGCCTCAACAATCGCCAACGCAATAGCGCTCAAGCGAAATATATCGCCTGATGTACCTGCAGGTATATTGGCGATATTATCAATACCATTCTCCACCAAATGAAAATAGAAACCGAAGGCAAAAGCGCCGAACATAGACGCGCCAAATAGCAGTACCCCCGCATGATGCCGCCCCTTCCAAATCAGTATACCCGCAGCAACAGGCGAGAGCATAATCACCAGCACAATGAAGATGTTGTGCAGGATGGAAAGATTAACATCAAGCGAAAAATGGGCAGCAGCATGGACGATGACAGCGATAACGTGGGCAATGATAATGGCTATCACAAGGCGTAAATTTTGTTGCGATAAAGTCATTGTATCCCCCTAAAGCAAGAAACCTTCTTCTGACCACTGTTGAACAATCTGTTTTAGGCCTTCTACATAAGTTGCATAAGTTGGCGTCCATGAAAAATCACGGAGAAAGCGCTCATTGCTTGTATTCACCGAATCAGTGAAGAAATCGACGCTATTCTTTCCGACAACAAGGCGTGCCACCCATGCGGGTATATGGCGCGGTTTCGGTGCATTGAGCAATTGGGCAAAAGTTTGCATAAAATCTGCTACTTTTACGGGCTGGTTATCTACAATATGCCATAGTCCACTTGTATCGCTAACACTAGCAGTGACAAAAGCGCTAGCCGCATCATCTAAGTGCAATACTGACCATAGCGCTTGCCCATCGCCAATCACTGGCAAACGCCCCTTTTTTAGCCCCTGACCAAAGAAACGAGTATGACCTGCATCTGCGCCATAAAACCAGCCGCACCGTAATATGGCGGTGCTGAACCCATAAGCTGCTCCCGCTTCCTGTGTGATTTGCTCGCTATCATAGGCAGAAGCGTGGGTGACATTGGGGTTTTTAACGGGCGTATTTTCGTCGAAAAAACTGCCATCTGGAGGCATGGCTACCCAGATAATACTTTGCTGAATATAGCGACGGGCGCCAATCTTTGCCGTGCAAGCTGTCAGTGCTTTTGTGCCTTCGCGGCGAATACGGTCATTCATCGCCCAGTCTCGTGCTGTAGTGCGTGATTTGGTGGGGATAGATGTCGCGGCATGAATGACTACTTCGCTACCATCTGCGGCTTTCGCTAATGAATCTACATTAAACAAATCAGCATAACGGGCAATAGCGCCAAGCTGGGAGACAATACGCTCACCTTTTTCGTTGCGTACCATCGCCACGACTTTATCGCCGCGCGCGGTAAATTGTTGGATGAGGCGGCGGCCTAAAACACCCGTTGAACCAGCGATAAATACTTGCATGGGAAACCCTCCCAAAACTGGTGGATGACGGTCTATAGCTGTAATACTGCCCATTTCGGCGTGACAGGATTAGTGCAGCAATGCGGGGCAATCAGAGGGCGGCGAACCGGTCAACCAATAAATATACACACATCTATAATTATACACTATGTTCAAAAAATATCACTTTGCTGATAGCGCCATTTTTCAGCCCTTCGCCGTGTGCAGGCAGGCAGGTGGGTGTTATACTGGGATGGTCATCCAATCAACCCACATATACTACAAAATACCCATGCACATTGAACATTTATCCTTGACCAATTTCCGCAACTATGCCCGTTTAGAACTGAGTTTGCCCCAAGAACCGATTGTCCTTTACGGGGCTAATGCACAAGGTAAAACCAGCATTCTGGAAGCGATTTACTATCTAGCGACATCGCGTTCACCCTACACCACCAGCGACCGCCAACTTATCCATTGGGCGGTGGAAGATGAGATATTGCCCTTTGCGCGGCTGGTGGCAGAACTCACCACAAAAGAAGCGATGCT
>DAOTWU010000171.1:0-8698 GCA_034435735.1 Anaerolineae bacterium
GCTGGCGCGCCATTGTTTAGTTGGGTGGCCAAAGTAGATGAGCCAGCGAAGTTAAAAAGTACCTCTACCTGTTGCGCTGTATGTGCACTAAATGCTTCCCCTAATTCGGTAAAAGCGTCTGTTAGTGAAGCAGCAGCAAAAACCAACAGCGTTTGAGGCGCTTCTGCTGTATCTGCTGGGGTTGGTGCAACGGCGAAATAAGCGCCAAGGATAACCAGACACAACACCGCAACCAGTATCGTCAATCGCATGATGAAAAAATCTCTTTGTGTTACACTCATGTTGCGTTTATTTTAACGGGATGTCACCGCGATACAACCGACAAAAAGCATGAGTTCCTGATGAAAGGTGTCTAATATTGAACGCTATGCCAGCTACTGTGCTCGTGGTTGATGATGATGAATTGCTGCAAGAGGTACTAGAGGCGTATTTGACCAAAGAGGGGTATCATGTGCGCCTTGTGGCCAATGGTGAAAGCGCTTTAGAAGCTTGTAGAGCACAACCGCCTGATATTATTTTGCTAGATGCGCGTTTGGGTGGGATGGATGGCTTCACTGTATGTGAGCACCTCAAACAAGACCCAACCACATTTAACATCCCAGTTGTCCTGATGACAGCATTGGTTGATGATGAAGTGAAGCAAAGGGGTATCCGTGCTGGCGCCGATGATTTTATTGCCAAACCATTTGATGCTTTGATTATGTTGAATCGTATACATACTTTATTGCGCTATAAACGCACTTTTGAGGCTTTAGAGACTATCTTGGAACAATATGCTCCTCAACAAGCAACAGCTATTTTAGAGGAATTGCGTAATATGCGCCTGTAATATGTGTAATCACCGATTCACCAACGGGCGCTTGTTTTAATGGCATTCTGTTGTTAAAACAAAGAGCGACTGATCCGCTGAAAAAAGGGTGCATGATTTTGTCATTCGGTAGTCGCAATTCCGGCCCTCCAGCATGGTTCATCTTTCTTATTGGCATTGCGCTGGTTTTTGCTCTTTACTATATCTGGCTTGGGTTTCGAAACTTTGTGCAAACTGGTGGGCTTGGCGTTCAAGAAGCCACCCAGCAAGCCGAAGTTGTTTTTACTGCGACAGCGGTTCGCCGAGAGCAACAAGCCACTTCTCTGCCGACTTCAAGACCGACATTAACCCCATTGCCAGAGTGCCAAGATTTTATCGTGACAGCAGAAAATGCGATTGTACGAGAGCGTCCCACCACTAACTCTGGCATTTTAACCTCGTTTAACCAGAACACAGTGGTTTGTGTTATTCAACGGGAGGGAGAAAGTGAGTGGTATATGATTGATGCTGAACCGCAAACGCGCCGTATTAATATTGGGTATATGCATGAGAGTGTTATCCGCGCTCTCAATCCCACGTCCACACCTACGCAAACGTTCACGCCTGCCCCAACGGTCACGCCCATGCCGACATTGACCCCAAGCAATACACCCATACCCCAGCCGACGTCGACTGTAGACACTAGCAGCACTAGTACCCCCACGCCTACGCCAACGTGGACGCCTACGCCCCCTGTGATTTCGGCTTAACTTCACGGATACGTTGCCGCGTTGTCCCGTATGACGTACAATAAGCCTTGTCTGTGTTTGATACAGACTGTAGCCGTGCATAACCCTGATGGGGAGTTGCCAATATGCTTAATTCAGCTATTCTTGAAGTGATTGTGGGCTTAATATTTGTTTATAGCCTTTTAAGTATTTTAGTGACCCAGATAAATAGCCTTTTATCTAACTTGATGAATCTTCGGGCAAAGCATCTGCGCGATGGTTTGGCAGATTTACTGCGTGACCCGCAGTTACAAGCAAAGGTGATGTCACATCCGCTCATCAATATTTTGCAAGGCTCTGTTGACCCCCTTGCTAACCTCACTGCAGAAGAGGCGCGGGCTATTGTTCAAGGTGAACTCAATAAAGTGGGTTGGGTGCCATCAGATACATTTGTCAATGTATTGATGGATACGGTTAAAGATGAAGCTGATAACCTGATTTATGGCCCAATGCACAATATTATTGAGAGTATGCCATCTGGGCAGGAAAAGCGCATTTTACGGGCATTGCTTCATGAGTTACAAACGACTGGCAAGGGGTTGGATAATCTTCGCGCTGCCATCAATGAACTTGGCGATAATCCCTACTATGATATGTTGAGCAATGCGTTAACCAATTTGGAAATTGAAATTGGTGAGCTTGAAGTTGAAAAAGAGGGTATCGGCGCACTATTAGTGGGCTTGAAAAAGGTCAAAGATGATACCGTTCGCCTAGCTATGGAGACAATTATTCGCACGGCGGAATCTGTCGATGATGCTCGTCAGAAATTGGAGCAATGGTTTAACGATAGCATGAGCCGCGTCAGTGAAGCCTACCAGCGGAAAATGCAATTTTTCTCCTTGGCTATTGGCCTTTTAATCGCCGTTTTAGTCAATGTAGATACATTGCAATTGGCGCGTACTCTTTGGGAAGACCCCGTTTTGCGTGCGGATTTGGTGCAGGTAGCTGAACAGTTCGATCAACAAGCAGCCCTTGATACCACCACTGATGCCACAACGACGCCGAACAGCTCCACAACAGAAATCCTTGAAGCGGCACAGGACAATGCAACTGCTGCCCGCCAGACCGTACAACAAATTTTGGACTTGCGTTTGCCGATTGGTTGGCGTTGGCAGGATTTAAGCGATTTGCCTGATGATGACCCGCTTCGTACTGACAATAGTAACCTGTGGAATTTCTTCCCTGGCAATAACCCATCGCATTGGCTTGGCCTGCTGTTGGCCAAAATTGTTGGCTGTGTGGCAACAATGATTGCTATTGCTCAAGGTGCACCATTCTGGTTCGATTTGTTGAACCGTTTGACTGGGCGCGGTGGTTCTAAATCGAGTGAGTAAAATTGATTTGTCAAATAAAAGAGGGGCTTCGCGCCCCTTTTTAGTTTATACTTGCAGGGCTTTTTGCCCCATTTGGCTGCCCGCATCTAATAGAGCTTGAACGGCTTCTGGTGTATGGGCTTCAGCATATACCCGCAACACAGGCTCTGTACCGCTTGGGCGTATCAAAAGCCAACTATTATCGGCCAGGTAGAACTTTGCCCCGTCTTTAGTATCTGTGCGGGAAATACTCTCGCCTATAAGTTGCGCTGGGGCATTTTCTGCCAATTGTTTCACTAGGGCGCGTTTATCGGGCACAAGTGTGTTCAAACGTGCGTCAATACGCCCGTAGTGCGCTGGGCCGAATTTCGCTTGTAAGTCTGCCACGATTTCGTGTAAAGGCGCACCAGCATAGGCCATCACTTCTAGTAACATAAGCCCCATGAGAATACCATCACCTTCTGGGATATGCCCCCGAATGCTGATGCCGCCACTCTCCTCGCCGCCAATAAGTACATCTTTTTGCATCATCAAGTCAGCGATATGGTTGAATCCGACAGGCGTTTCATGCAGTTCAAGTCCGTATTCACGGCACAGATTATCAATCATGAAAGTTGTGGAGACGGTTTTGACAACAGCGCCCTTCTGCCCTTTAGTTTCTACAAGATGGCGCAAAACCAGCGCAAAAATGTGATGTGGGTCAATGAAATTGCCTAATGCATCTACTGCGCCAATTCGGTCTGCGTCGCCATCGGTGGCAAGGCCAACATCAGCTTTTGTCCGTTGTATGGCTGCGACTAATTCATTAAGGTAGCGCATAATAGGTTCAGGATGAATGCCACCAAAGCCAGGATTGAGACGGTCTCGTATATCAGTGACATGGGCGCGGGTACGTGATAGGATGCCAGAAAACGCGCCACGCCCAGAACCCCACATCGCATCGGCTACGATTTTGGGTTCAAATTCCGAGATTTTGTCTAAGTCAACAAATTCGCTCAAGTGCTGGTAATACACCCATGTTGGATCAAAGCGGCGTATCATCTCTGTATCGAGGCCGCGTTGGTAGTCCATCATATTTGGACCACGCCCCTCAAGTTCCATGAGCTCCAGTTCTTCTTCAATGCGGCGCGCTTCACGTTCAGTGGCAGAGCCACCATAAGCTGCTTTCAGCTTGAAGCCATTATAACGGGGCGGGTTATGGCTAGCAGTGATGACAATCCCTGCTGCTGCTTTTTTCTCCAACACGTTATAGGATACTGCAGGGGTGGGGACATCTGCCCGCGCTAGCCATGCAATAATGCCATTGCCTGCTAAAACGCGAGAAGCTTCAATTGCAAATCTATCAGAGAGAAAGCGCGTATCATATCCAATAACAACTTCTGGCGGCGCATCTCCCTTATGCTCTTTGTTGATATAGTCTGCTACAGCTTGGCTGACAAGGCGCAGGTTGGCGAAGGTGAATGTATCTGCAATAACAGCGCGCCAACCGTCCGTTCCAAAACGAATCATGGTCTGTATATCCTCTTGGCTTACTGGTATGCCATGTTGTTATAGTCAAATGGATGACAAAAGGGGCTTATATATCACAAGCCCCTCGCGATTATAACAGCTATTGGTGGAAATTTGGACTATAGAGGGCGTGTACCGCTGACATCTAGCCCAGTGGTTTTCAAAAGCTCCACAGCGCGTTTGTCTGTCGGGTCAAGGTCATGCAAGATGCTATATGGGAGTTTGTGTTCGCGGACATAATTCGGCAGCATACGAATAGTTTCGATAATGGTATCCGGTGGCAGCTGGCCTAAGCGAATACCTGCCGAGAGTAATGTGTCGCGGATGGGGGCAATATCCTGCTTATGTAAGGCTGCCGAGATAAGGATGCCAGGTCCAACGAGGTCAGCATACGGCACACCTTCGCCATGTGCTACTTTAGGCTCGATAGCATAGGCAAAATACTGCTCGCTGCCTTCTTGTGGGCGGCTATGTCCCAGTTGGGTGGTTAGGCGCACTTCCATGCAAATGAGGTCGAGTAGATTGCGCAACGCCTCGCGGCGCCCCTGTCCCACGCCTTCCGCAATTTTGAATGCTTGTTGGGCGATACCTGCTGCTAGTGATGCCGCCCATGGTTGGAAGCGCGTTAAAGGTGTGGTCTTATTACGCTCTGCGGCATATTTCCAATCAAGCAGACCGGTGACAATGCTCAAAATTTCGACAATGCCAGAACCACGAATGTGGGGCGGCGCACTACTCACCACATCCCAATCAATAATGACCCGCTCTGCGGGGCCAGTTTCTTCATAACGCACGGTGCCTTCTTCACGGACTGCAACCAGCGGCGTGAAGAAACCATCTACACTGAGCGCTGTTGGGATGATAACTGCTGGCAAGCCACGTTTCCAAGCGATGTATTTCGCAATGTCTCCGGCAAGTCCGCCACCAATACCGTAAATGACTTCTACTTGTGGCGGCAAGCCTGCTGCCAGTTCGTCCATAATGGTACGGTCGGCGGTTTGTGGCTCTGCTTGCACTACCAGAGGCAGTTTCAGCATTGGGCCAACAGCCCGCCACGCGCGGTCTCCTGTAAGTAAAGCTGTCGGGCGATTCTCTTGAATTGTGTTTAAAGAACGTTGTTCAATAATCGGCAAAGGCCAAATCGTCGTCATCACGGGTGCTCCCCCGGTCAATGGGTTATGCTAAAAATTCATGATTCAATGTTTTAACTATAGTGCGAAATACGATTCTTTTCCAGCACCCTCCTTAATAGCAGACTTTTTTGAGAAAAATCACACACTTTAAGTGATGAATGTGCATGAGGGTTTATCCTCTCTGTTGCTACAATCCTTATAGAAAAGGATTGCACTGTCGCTCAAGTTAAGGAAGAACTACAACAATGCTATCGGATCTCGCAATAGCAAAGCAAGCTCACATGCGCCCCATTGATGAAATCGCTGAACAAATGGGGCTTACTGCAGATGACTTTGACCTTTATGGTAATCCATACATCGCAAAATTGCGTATGGATGTCCTCGATAAAGTCCAAAGCCGCCCTAATGGTAAGTATATTGATGTTACCGCTATTACACCAACGCCGCTAGGCGAGGGCAAAACAACTACTGCCGTTGGCTTAGCACAAGCCATGAAACATATTGGCAAAAGTTCGGTGTTAACTTTGCGCCAGCCCTCTCAGGGGCCAACCTTTGGCATCAAAGGTGGTGCTGCTGGTGGGGGCTATTCTCAAGTTGTCCCGATGGATATTTTTAACCTGCATCTAACAGGGGATATTCATGCGGTGAGCGCTGCGAACAACCTGCTTGCCGCCATGATTGACAACCGTTTAATGCGGGGGAATCCGCTGAATATTGACCCCTATTCCATCACATGGAAGCGTGTGGTGGATGTAAACGATCGTGCGCTACGTAATATCGTGGTGGGGTTGGGCGGTAAGTGGGATGGTGTGCCGCGCCAGACTGGTTTTGATATAGCTGTCGCCAGTGAGGTGATGGCCATTTTAGCCTTGGCCACATCATTACAAGATATGCGTGAGCGGCTTGGGCGCATTGTTATCGGTATGACTTACGATGGCAAACCCATTACTGCTGAAGATATTGGCGCTGCAGGTGCAATGGCCGCATTAATGCGCGAGGCGTTACGCCCCAACTTGCTCCAGACGCTAGAGAATACACCGGTGCTGGTACATGCTGGCCCATTCGCCAATATCGCACATGGCAACAGTAGCATCCTCGCTGACCTCATTGGCATTAAGACTGGCGAATATCTCATCACAGAGTCTGGTTTTGGTGCGGATATTGGGGCAGAGAAGTTCTTCAATATCAAGTGCCGCTACAGTGGTTTAGAACCAGATGCTGCTGTGCTTGTTGTGACTGTGCGGGCATTGAAGGCACATAGCGGCAAGTATAAGATTGTCGCTGGTAAGCCTTTGCCACCAGAATTGCTGGAGAAGAATGTGGCCGATGTTGAAGCTGGTGCGGCCAATCTCATTAAGCATATTCAAAATGTGCGATTGCATGGCGTAACGCCTGTAGTGGCGATTAACGTATTTGAAAGTGACCATCCGGAAGAAATTGAGGCCATTAAACGCATTAGCGAAGAAGCGGGCGCGTTGGGCGCAGCTGTCACTCGTCATCATGCCGAAGGTGGGCGTGGGGCTATCGAACTCGCTGAGATGGTTGTCGAAGCTTGCGAAGAACCCACCCAATTCCGCTTCCTGTATGACCTTGATTTGCCAATTAAAGACAAAATCGAGATTATCGCCAAAGAAATCTATGGCGCATCGGGCGTTAGCTATGAGCCGCTGGCGGAGCGTCAAATTCGCTCTTATGAGGCGAATGGCTTTGGTAAGTTGCCAATTTGTGTCGCTAAAACGCATTTAAGCATCAGCCATGACCCCAAACAAAAAGGCGCACCAAGTGGCTATATCTTCCCAATCCGTGAAGTGCGGGCTAGCGTTGGGGCGGGCTTTATCTATCCCATTGCAGGAGACATGCGCACCATGCCCGGTTTGCCAGATCATCCTGCCGCCGAGAATGTCGACCTCGATGAGTATGGCGAGGTCATCGGCCTGTTCTGAGGAATATAGGCACAAACTAGTTATCTATAACGGGGTGGCAATCTTGCACCCCGTTTGTGTTGGTTTGGCAGATTATGGCCGCGCTATTTGTGCTGTATTTCTGATGGAAGTCTGCTAAACTCAACCCTATAAGCTGTCCTCATCAATAGATATGTGAGGTATGGAATATGGCATTTTTTAGAGACCGCAAGCAAGAAGATGGTGCACCACGCGAAACCATGCGCCCGACACTCTCCCACCAGCCGCTGGGTTTTGAAACCGTTCTGGGGGCAAATGCCAAGCTAGAGGGCAAACTAGAGAGCAAAGGCAATGTCCGTTTAGATGGTTCGTTTAAGGGCACATTAGAGATTACTGGTAATATTCTGGTGGGCGAAACGGCACGCATCGAGGCCGATATTAACGCGCGCAACATCTCTATTGCTGGCGCTGTTCGCGGTAATGTGACAGGTAAAAAAGTGCAATTGCTTCGCACTGGTCGCATTTGGGGCGATATTACTGCCCACGCCCTCACAACCGAAGAAGGCGCGTTTATAGATGGCAAAATTACCATGACGGGCCGTGACATAAATACTGGTTTACCCAGCTTTGACGAAGAAGAACAAGAGGAACAGGTTGCCGCAACAGTTGATACTCAGGAATTAGAGACAACTGAAGATGAGGCACAGCCAGAAGAAGCCACAGAATCTGCTGAGGATGAGACTGAGGAATCATAATCCGATGATTGGGGTTCTATTTGTTTGTCTTGGAAATATCTGCCGCTCACCAATGGCCGAAGGCGTATTCGCCCATCTAGTGAAAGAAGCGGGATTAGACAACGTTATCTATGCAGATTCTGCTGGCACAGGTGGCTGGCATGTTGGAGAATCGCCGCATTCTGGCACACAGCGGGTTTTGCGCGAACATGGTATCGCTTATCATGGCCGTGCCCGCCAGTTCACCGCTTCTGATTTGAACGAGTTTAGCTATATTTTGGCGATGGATCGTTCCAATTTATCGGGTATCCGCCGCCTTGTACGTAAAGATACCAGCGCAGAAATTGCCCTTTTCCTCAGTTATGCCTATAACAAAGGGCTGGTAGATGTCGAAGAAGTGCCTGACCCCTATTACGATGGGCGCTTTGATTATGTGTATGAGTTAGTCCATACAGGTAGCCAGGCATTACTAGACCATATTCGGCAGGCACATAACTTATAGTAAAGTGGGCGGCTGAGGTGTTTAGCCGCCC
>DAOTWU010000172.1:0-3667 GCA_034435735.1 Anaerolineae bacterium
CAAAAAGGTAAGAAGCCGTGGCACTGGAATTTAACAAACTTGTTGACCAAATTCAGAAAATGGGCTACATGCTGCAGGAGTTGGATATTACGGATATGGAAGCCAATCTGGCAATGGCTATCCAGCTCTTCAAGGGAGCACCAGATTTGCAAATAGTCCAGCAACATATTGATTGGGTACGGCAGAGCGATATTAGTGGTTATCGTGGGGCAGCACCTTTAAGCGGTAAATATGCCGAACCGGTTAACGCCATTTATGACCCACCAGCAAATACGGAAGAGGCGATCATTCTGGCGGTAGATGGCTCTCAAATTTATCCGGACGAACAAATCGCAGTGCACTACTACCTCATCAATCTGGGGGTATTTGTATATTTTCAAGGGCGGCAACAGGTACCATTCCAGACCACCTTTCCCAAGCTCTATTACCATCCCGAACATGTGCATGATCAATATGGGCGGGTGATAGCGAACAGAATTGTGGATGACCGCCGCGCTATCGCAGAGATGCAAATGCTGGCCGAAATGGCTTGGGAATTGCGAGAGCAAGCGCTTCCCACCATAGCACTCTATGACAACCGCTTGCTTTATACCCCAGCAGGTGGCGACAAAAATGAGGCCGAAACCACGATGAAAGCCTATCATGCCGCCCTAACCCATCTCCACGATAGCGGCGCAATTTTGGCGGGGTATATTGATAATCCTTACCGTAGCAAACGCATGATACAGCTTTTATATCTATTAACACTAGAGGATGAAGAAGCTGTTAAGCAAAATCAGGGGCTACTTTCGCGGGCGGGGCCATTTGAAGGGCTTGTTGACCGAATGCTATTTGATAAGGTATTAAAACCCGGCCAACGCTCAGCCATTATGGTGCAAAATTCGCCTGCCAATAAAAGCTTTAGGGACAGGGGCGAAAGCCACGAAATCGCTTACTTCTATCTCAAAATCGCCAATGCCGCCACAACGCGAGTGGTGCGTGTCGATATTCCCGCATGGGTGGCGTGGGATAAGAAAAAAGTAGACCTGTTGCATGGGGCACTATTAGAACAATGCCGCATACAAGGCAGCATCCCCTACCCTTATGCTATTACCCGCGCCGATGAGCTGGCCGTTGTGCAGGGCAAAGAGCGCGACCGGCTGAAACAGATGATTGACGCTGAAGTGCGGCGGGTACGGGGTTTACTTTCTGCTCATCCGCGGGCGGCTAAGGCGCGCAGTAAAGAGCGCGCACGGGGCGATAAACGCAGTTTTGAAGTCTGAGCCGCCATTATAAAGTGAGGGGACACTATGGCGTCAGGATATTTACAGTTTCCAGAGGGCTTTTTATGGGGTGTGGCTACCTCTTCACATCAAAACGAGGGGAATAACACCAATAACGACTTCTGGGAATGGGAACAATCGGGGCACACGCGCGATGGCACAATTAGCGGCTTAGCCTGTGATTGGTGGCGCAATGCGGAAGCCGATTTTGACCGTGCCGCAGCGCTTGGCCTAAATACCTTGCGCCTATCATTAGAATGGAGTCGTCTTGAACCGAAAGAGGGCTATTGGGACGATGCGGCGTTTGAACGCTACCGCGAAATGCTATCCGCATTGCATCAACGCGGGTTGCGCCCTATGGTGACGTTGCACCATTTCACCAATCCACTATGGTTGGCTAAGCAAGATGGCTGGCTTAATCCAACAGTTGTGGACTATTTCGCGCGTTATACCGCACAGGTTATCGAAAGACTGGGCGATTTATGTACATGGTGGTGCACACTGAATGAGCCGAATGTGTATTTGCTGATGGCGTACCTAGCGGAACTGTGGCCGCCGGGCTACCGCAGCATACAAGCCTTTTCGCAAGCGGCTCGGCATCAGGTGCTGGCACATGCAGCCGCTGTGGATGTGATAAAACAACGTATGCCGCAAGCACAGGTGAGCTTCGCCAATCATATCGCTTCATTTGACCCGCACCGCCCCTGGCATCTGGGAGACCGTATCATCGCGCATCTACTAGATACAATCATGAACCGTTGGGCATTGGATAGCTTACAGGAAGGACGTTTGCGCCCACCATTCGGCCCAGGGTGGGAAAAACTGAATATGGCAGCGCCCCCACTGGATTATCTGGCAATTAATTATTATGGTAGCCATCCCCAACAATTCAAATTCGGTGGCTCGGTCATTGGGCTGGTCGAACAGCAAGTCATCCATGAAGAGCGCGCCTGGGATATGCCGTGGGACATGCGAGAGACATCGCCACAGGGACTATACCAGCTATTATTGACGATGTGGGAACGTTACCAACTCCCCATCTACATCACTGAAAATGGTTTTTGTGAAATAGGTGATGAAAAACGCCCGTCTTATATCATCAATCATCTTGCGGCTGTACACCGAGCTATTCAAGCGGGGGTTGATGTTCGAGGCTATTATTACTGGACACTGGTTGATAATTATGAATGGGCAGAAGGCTGGACAACGCGCTTTGGGCTATATCACCTTGAGCCAGAAACACAAAAGCGCACACCACGCCCCAGCGCAGAATTGTATCGTGGTATCGTGCAGCAAAACGGCATTAGCGAGGATTTGGTTAAGGCATATGCGCCACAGTTGGTGAGCAAGTTATTCGCCAATGAGCAACTTGTGGCGGAAGAGGAGTAATAGGTAATGGAGCAAACTGCTGATATTGTCGGGCGAGTGCTACGCGCCAATACGCGCGGGTTCGCCTGTGGCACACATAGCAACCAAATTAGCGACAAACACGATTTTGGGGCGTTCGTCAAAGCGCCTATCGCCAATAGCAACGATGCTGAAATGGCCATTGGTCTCATTTACAAAGTGGACATTCAAGATGATCAGCTCGTCAATGAGTTGGTGATGGGCGAAAACATTCCTGACAATGTACTCTTAGACCAGCGCAATAACCGCATGATTCCGGTAGAAGTCAGTGTGCTCAGCATCGGCTTCACCTATCGCGGCACAATGGTGCATGGCTTGCCGCCCCGCCCACCGATGAGCCTGGCAGAAGTTGTCCTATGTACCCCAGCGGATGTGCATTTATTCACGCAGGAACTTGGTTTTATTCGCCTCGTCCTAAATGCAACAGAAGTCCCCGCCGATGATTTGCTGGCGGCAGCGTTACGCTATGCTGTTTGGAAAGCCTATCCACCAGAGGATGAACGAGTCTTTTTGACGCGGGCTGGTAGAGAGTTGGCGCGGCAGCTCTCTGGAGATATGAAGCGGCTGGCACATTTATTAAACCTCATTCACCCTTAAAACTGGACCACTGTGGAGCATACGATGACACCTAAGGAAAATCTCGAAGATTGGTTTCCCGAACATGGCGCGGGGTTAATAGCGCAAAACAGGTTGGGCGTCGTTGTTGGCGGCTCGCTCAGTCGTGGCCTTGCTGTGAAGTTAGAGTTAGGGCAGCCCATAGAAGACCTCGCTGTGGGGCGTTATATCGTCGTGCATGGACAGCGCAAACGCTTCTTTTGCATGATTACTGATATTTCGCTGGAAAGCACTAACCCCGCCATCCAAGCTGACCCGCCGGAGTTCAGTGATCCATTTTTGCGCGATGTATATAGTGGCACAACCACTTATGCGATTGTTACAGTAGCGCCGATGCTGGTCATCAGCGAAGAGAATAAGCCTTTGCCAGTGAAGACCATTCC
>DAOTWU010000173.1:0-1774 GCA_034435735.1 Anaerolineae bacterium
CTTCAATGGTGATGATACGCTCATCCTCTGGGATGAATGAGCTGAGGACGTTGAGCAGCGTCGTTTTACCAGAGCCTGTACCGCCAGAAACAACGATATTCAAGCGCGACACCACACACGCCTCTAAAAATTCGGCCACTTCCTGCGTGAAAGAGCCAAAGCGAACGAGGTCGTCAACCGTCAGCGGCTTATCCGGGAATTTACGGATAGTAATTGTTGTGCCGTTAAGTGCCGAAGGCTGGGTGACAATGTGCACACGTGAGCCATCTGGCAGGCGGGCATCTACCATGGGGTTGGCGCGGTTTAGCGCGCGTTGTAAGGGGCGAACAATACGCTGCGCCGTCCATTGCACATGCTCTTCATCGTCGAAAACATACTGGGTTTCTTGTAGCTTGCCCTTGAATTCGGCAAAGATAATCTCTGGGCCATTGACCATGATTTCACTATAGCGCTTATCTTGAACGAGTGGTTCAATCGCGCCAAAACCCAGTAAATCATTGAGTAACCCTTCTGCCAGGATACGGAACTCATCCTGTGAAAGGCTCACCCCCATTTTTTGTAAAACAGTTTTCAAACGTCCGATTAGTAACTCTTCTTTATCCTTCATCCCGCGATGCCAATGGTCGGCCTCGTCAGGGTAAGCAAGCAACTTTGAGCGCAATTGCTTGCGCAATTTGGCGATTTTCGGCGGCATACGTAGCTTAGGCGGCACAATATAACCACTGGGCAATACTTCGCCCTCATCAGGCTGCCCCACAGGCCCAGCAGGTTCTGCACTTGCGCCCTCTTCATCATCAGTGGCGAGGCCACGAAATTCTGCATCGCGCTTAGCGGCCTCTTCTGCGGCTTTTTTCTTTTGTTCTTCTATGCGTTTTGAGAGAAAGGACGACATTTTCGTTCCCTATTTTATGCCCTAAATTCAACTTCAGTGTATGCGTAGTTTTAGCAATACGCAATTAAGATTGAATTGAGATGACAATTTTCGAACGAAAATTTGAGATTTATCGCGATGGATTAACACAGAAGCAACATGTCATAGACACACACAAAACTCATCGCTGGAGTTGATGGGCACAGCGATAGTGTAAGGGGGTATAATGCCAGCGGGCTATTGTTGATGACGGCGTGGCGGCTGCCGATAGGGGTCATCATTACGTACTGGAATGGGCACAAGAGCGCGTTTGCGTTTGCGACCACGCAAGCGGCGTTCGATGTTCTTCAGAATATCATCGATGCGGTCATTGATGTCATCTAAGACAGTGCGCTTTTTCTTGGTCATCATTCAGTCCTTGTAGGATAAATAAAAACACCCCTCGCCATAGACGAAGGGTGCTTTGGTGGACCTAAAGGGATTCGAACCCTTGACCTCTTCAATGCCATTGAAGCGCTCTCCCAGCTGAGCTATAGGCCCACATCAATGATGCTGGGATTTTAGACCCTTCGTCACTGAAAGTCAATACTCAATACCCATGATACAGCAATTCTCCTTAATTGCGAACAAAGGTGACGAGTTTCTAACAGGAATACGACAAAACTTAGAACGCACCTAATTCAGCCCGCATTTCTTCTAGGACATCTGGCGGCGGATTGCCCCCACGTGGTCCATTCTCCAGAAAGTCGGCCAGTGGTTGTTCAGCATCGCTACCAGTGCAAGCGCACCCTGGTTCATCGTACCACTGAAGGACGGCACGGTCTTCATCAAACGTCACGCCCATGACCGCATCAGTGCTTTCATCCCGCCACATCCAGGCTGTTTTACGCATCGTTTCGCCCT
>DAOTWU010000174.1:0-1749 GCA_034435735.1 Anaerolineae bacterium
TCACCATCATCGGCGCAGGCCGCACCGATACGGGCGTACATGCTCGTGGGCAAGTGATTGCTTTCGATGTAGAAGGCTGGCGTTATGATGACCAAACGCTTTTACGCGCTATTAACGCCAATTTGCCCGATGACATCGCCTTACAGGACATTGTTCCCGCACCGGGGTTTCACCCGCGCTTTGATGCGCTTTCGCGGAACTATGTCTATACCATTATCAACGCTCCTCAACCCCAACCGCTCTGGCGCCGCTATGCCTGGTGGATATATGGGGAGCTAGATACAGAAGCAATGCAACAGGCGGCAGCCTTATTGATAGGGGAGCACGATTTTGCTACATTTGGTTCGCCGCCTCAGGGTAGTAACACCGTCCGCCACGTGCTACAGTCTTATTGGACGGTCTACCCAGAATCGTTTGGGCATCGTCTGGTTTATCAGGTAGAGGCAAATGCCTTCCTGTACCACATGGTGCGCAGAATGGTTGGCCTGCAAGTGCAGGTCGGCCAGAAGCGATTGACATTAGCAGAGTTTGAAGCTGCTTTTCGCGCATGTAATATGAAATATGCGCGCATGATGGCCCCACCACAGGGCCTAGTTTTGGAAAAGGTTACTTATCCGCCTATGGGCGAGGCATCTAGCTAGGTGTGGTACGGCCCAGCCCCGACGTATCACTAGCAAGATGTCACTTTTGGAGAAGTTGAGAGGCGGGGCGCGTACCCGTCGGAGGAAATTTGGCATGAAGAGCAAAACGTTCGTAACCAAACCCGGCGACATTGAACGTCGCTGGTGGGTGGTGGACGCGACGGGGCAGACGCTGGGGCGTCTTGCTTCCAAAATCGCGCCCTACCTGACCGGCAAGAACAAACCTTATTACACACCTAACCTGGATACCGGTGATTTTGTTATCGTCGTGAATGCCGATAAAATCCGCGTCACCGGTAACAAAATGAGCGATAAACGTTACTACCGTCACTCTGGTTATCCCGGTGGCCTGCGTTCGCAAACGCTGGAAGAGTTAATGAAGAAGCATCCTAATCGCGCAATTGAATATGCTGTGCGTGGGATGCTGCCGAGTACCGCATTAGGCCGTCAAATGCTGAAGAAGCTGAAGGTCTATGCTGGAAGCGAACACCCGCACGCTGCCCAAAAGCCTGAGCCACTTGAGCTGTAAGAGAGGGTTCGACCATGTCTGTTCAGTATTACGAAGGTATCGGTCGCCGTAAGGCTGCATCGGCGCGCGTGCGCCTTATTCCTGGCGGCACTGGCAAATTTATCATCAACGATCGCCCAGCAGAGGAATATCTCTCGCGCGTTGGCGATATGGAAATCGTGTTAGAGCCGCTGCGTGTTGTTGGCCAAGAAAAACACTACGACATCACCGTTTTGGTGAAAGGTGGTGGTGTAACCGGCCAGCGTGATGCAATCCGTTTGGGGATTTCCCGCGCGCTGGTGAAAATTGATCCCGATATGCGCCCCACGCTCAAAGCCGAAAAATTGCTCACCCGTGACCCGCGTGAGAAAGAGCGTAAGAAACCCGGCCTCAAGCGTGCCCGTAAGGCGCCCACCTACACCAAACGTTAACGCATTACATAATGCTGATTTTTCAGGGGCAAGGTCTATCATAACCTTGCCCTTTTGCCTATTTAGCATGTGGGAGGGAATTTGATGACCCTGACGATAGTGGGCTTAGGGCCTGGCGACATTAACGACCTCACGCGCCGCGCATGGCAAACGCTCTCCCGTGCATCGA
>DAOTWU010000175.1:0-5582 GCA_034435735.1 Anaerolineae bacterium
TTATTGAGGATACTGAAACGTGCCCACAAAGGGACGGAGGAATTTATCATCAAGGCTTGCACCATTCGATCCGTTATTGAGGATACTGAAACAACAAGGTAACACACTAAGGCTAGCGCTTAACCGTCCTTGCACCATTCGATCCGTTATTGAGGATAAGCGCCGTCTTAATTTGAGGCGGCGTTTTTGCTTTCTAATGGGAGAGGGACTATCCCCCCGCACTAGCAGGGGGATGGGGGTTAGTCAAAGTAGCCCGATTCGGCGATGATTTGCGCTGTCGGGGTGAAGGTGGCTTCCTCTATTGTCGCGCCGCTGCGCTGTAAATAGGCCTGTACCACGCGGTAGCCAATGGCATAGCCACCGTAATCAGGCATGCCAACCGCTGGCAAGCCCAGCTTTTGCGCCCAATAATCGCCAAAGATGAACGCCCGCAGTTTATCAAAACCCGTTGTGTCGAGATTGTCGCCGATGAGCCGCCGCGCTGTCGCTATTTCGCGCTCATCAAACTCGCTCACATAGTAGCCGACAACTTCTTCACCAAAGATGGCCGCCGCAAATGATTCCGCCAGCCCCTCATAAAGGATGTAATCGGCGACGGTGGTCGTCATCATGTTCCATGGGAAAAGGCGCAACCGTATCAGGTGGTGCATTTCGTGCACAATGCAGCCGCCTAGCCGTGGCAAGTTATAGTCGTTTGGGTCGCTATATTGGGCGATGAAGCGCGGTTGCATGAAGTCAATGCCGCCTGTATAACCCCGCCCGATGGGGTCAGCGGTTTGCGGGTCGGCCAGCACTAACCAGCCCTCGATATAGTCCAGCGGAATGCGCTCGCTATACGGGGCGAACCGCTCGGCTGCCTTGGCCATGGCTTCCTGCCCCATTTCCCACGCCCCCGCCGCTTCTAGCTTGAGCAACGATGGGGGCGCACTACGGAGTTGTTCGGGGATGAGCCAGTGCCAGGCCTTCGCGCCGGCATAAGGGTCGTCGCTCTGTTGGCCACCAAAGCCGCCCGCCACCATGGTCATCATCTGTTGCCATGGTTGGAGGAAATGGCGCTGGTAAAGCGCTTCGCGGGTGGCGTCATCAGGCGCGTTGATGATGTCATAGTACATGCTGCGGGTATCTACCCAGCGTATGTCTATCATGATGCTCACGTCTTTCTGCTTGTTTTGCGGTAATGTTGCAGCGCTTGCTGCATGAACTGCATGAGCACAGGGTTTTGCTGGCTGAAATGCTCGTGTACGTGGGGCACATCCGCCAGTTTGCCCGCGCTGGCATCGCGCACAAGGTGGCGCAGGCTCTCTTCGGTTGCCGCGTCGCCGCCGGTGAAAGCTTGAATGAGTTCGTCCATTTTGGCCGCCCAGCGCATCACTTCAGGGTGGTCTAACGGGCATCCCAATACCGCCGCGAACCCGTCATAAACCTCTTGCCAAGCTTGTTGTGCTGCGAGAAGCTGTTCCTGTGTATAGTGGAGGCCACGCAGGGCAATTCCCGCTTGTGCTACCTCATCATAGTAGGTATCCATGAGCGCGTTTTGCCCGCCGACAGCGCGGATAATCGCCTGCAAGTCGGCGGTATCAGGTGGTCTGGTGGCGTCAATCGCTTGTTGCAAGGTCTGTGATGCCTTTTGCAAACGGGCGATTTGCGCATCGATGGCGGCTTTTTGCTGGATGAACGCTTGCCGCAGGTCATAGTCTGGGCTGTCCAATAGCGTTTTGATGCGCGCCAATGAGAAGCCCATCCACTTCAGGGTGACGATTTGCTGTAGCCGCAGCAGGTCTTCTGGTTGGTAAAGGCGATGGCCGCTTTCGGTGAGGCGCGCAGGCTTCAGTAGGCCAATGCGGTCATAGTATTGGAGCGTCCTCACCGAGACACCGCCCAAACGGGCGAAAGCAGCAATGCGATAATATTGGGTCATCTATCTGTGCTCCTACAAGTTCTTCTATAGCCTACAGTATGACGTAACGTCAGGTTCAAGGGGCAGTGTGAAAATTGGGGGAAATGAATAAGGGGCGATTGTCGCCCCTGGTTGTGGTTAGTTGGTCTATGCCTTATGGCTGTTCACATTGCCCTAACTCAACATTAGTACAGTCATCGCTGCTTTGCGGGTCACCATCCCGCGTTCTTGAATCGCCATAAGCGGTATCGACGCCCGTGCCGCCGTCGATGATGTCGTTCCCGCTGCCGCTATCTGTCTCGCTATCGCCATAGATTTCGTCATTGCCCGCGCCGCCGTTTATCGTGTCGTCACCGCTGCCGGGGTCTCTGGCGCTGTCGCCAACGATATAGTCATCACCATCGCCGCCGTCGATGATGTCGTTCCCGCTGCCGCTCTTCCAAAGGCTATCACCATAAATATTATCGTTATCGTTGTCGCCATAGATGGTATCATGGCCTTCACCCAGCCCGTACCAACTATCGCCATAAATTACATCCCCGCCATTGCCCCCGTAAATGGTATCGTCGCCGCTGCCATCGCCATCGCTGGAATCGCCGAAAATGAAATCTCCGTCTGCTCCCCCATCAATGGTATCGTCGCCGCTGCCGTCGCCGTTCATCGTATCCCCATAGATGGTATCAACGCCATTGCCGCCGTAAATGGTATCGTTCCCCGCGCCGTCGCCGTTGAAGCTATCGCCATAGATATAATCATGGAAACTGCCACCGTCGATGATGTCATCGCCATAGCCAAAGCCTCTATCGCTATCGCCAAAGAGGTGGTCTGTGCCTGTGCCGCCATCAATAATATCGTTCCCATTGCTGTTGCCATTAGGGCTATCGCCATAAATGCGGTCATTACCGATGCCGCCCTCAATGGTATCGTTCCCACTGCCAACGCCATTGAAGCTATCGCCATAAATCGCGTCTGCACCCATGCCGCCCTCGATGGTATCATCGCCGCTGCCATGCCCCTCTTTGGTGTCGCCATAAATGCGGTCGTCGCCCCGCCCCCCGTCGATGGTGTCGTTCCCGCTACCATCTTCCTCGATACTATCGCCATAAATCGTATCATCACCGTTATAGCCGTAAATGGTATCGTCGCCATGACTGCCAATGATGGTGTTGTCCTCATTATCTCCATGAATTTCTAGCCCACAGTACGCGCCTAGCTCAAAATGTTCGCCATCAAAGGTATCGCCCTCAATGATTTCATCTGCATCGCCGTTATAGGGCGAGTTGGCGAATTTGATCACGTATACACCTTGACAGTCGCCGATAGATGCGGGGGCAAGTGTTGGGCTGGCACTGGCCTCAAATAGGGATAGCAGTAAAACCCCACCGATGAATAAGCTGCTGGCAAACCGTTTGAAAAACATGCGGGAAAACTCCTTTTGCAGGTTCGGTAAAGGTATTCAAACAGCACTTATTATAATTTGTAATGCGTTGCGTTACAAACCTGACCGTATGGGCAGGTTTCGGGTTTGGGCGGGTGCGGTAAAATAGGGGCGATAATGTGTAAAGGTCTGGAGTGACATTGTGAAAATTGGTTTGCAAATCCCCAAGTTTACTTGGCCAAATGTGCCACAGTCGTTGGCGTCTACCTTGCGCGATATTGTCACCACCGCCGAAGATGCCGGTTTTGCCAGCCTGTGGGTGATGGACCATTACTTCCAGCTAGAGCCGTTTTTAGGCCAGGCCGATGAGCCAATGCTGGAGGGCTATACCACGCTGAGCCATATCGCCGCATTGACCGAGCGCGTCAAGTTGGGCACGCTGGTGACGGGCGTCATTTACCGCCAGCCCGCTTTCCTCATTAAGCAGGTGACGACGCTGGACGTGCTCAGTGGCGGACGGGCATATTTTGGCGTGGGCGCGGCCTGGTATGACCGCGAGGCGCACGGGTTGGGCTTCCCCTTCCCTTCAACGGCTGAACGCTTCGAGTGGCTGGAAGAGACGCTACAGATAGCCCGCCATATGTGGAGCGGCAACACCGAGCCCTATCAAGGGCAGCACTTCACGCTAGAAGAGCCGATTAATAGCCCGCAGCCCATTTCCCAACCTTACCCGCCAATTATGATTGGCGGCATGGGCGAGAAGAAGACGCTGCGCATGGTGGCACAATATGCCGATGCTTGCAATCTGTTCTTGATGGCTGGCCTTGATGTGGTGGCGCAAAAGCTGGATATACTCCGCCAGCATTGCGAGGCGTTGGGGCGCGATTACGATACGATTGAGAAGACCGCGCTGGGCACGGTTCACCTAGCAGAGGGGCAACAATCGGCGGATGACATCATCGCGCAGTGCCGCCAAATGGCCGAGATTGGCATCGAGCATGTGATTTTCAACATGCCCAATGTCCACGAGATAGCGCCGCTGGAGCAGTTTGGCGAGGTGATTATTCCCGCCGTGGCAGAGCTATAATCTTCTCCCCTATATACCCCCTATATATAATGAAGAGGGCAGCCCAGAACAAAGGCTGCCCTTGCTTGTTTTTGGCGGTGGCTAGGCTTTGATGTCTAGCGCCATATCGTCGATGAGTTGCCGCGCCATGTTGAGGAAGTCTTCCAGCGGCATCGCGCCAAGGTCTTCATCCGTGCGCAGGCGGACGCTGACCGTGCCGTTTTCGGCGTCGCGGTCGCCGACGATGAGCAGCCACGGGATGAGCAACTTGCGCGCTTCTTTAATCTTGACGCGCATGTGCTTCTCGCGCAGGTCAGTTTTGACGCGCAGGCCAGCCTCGTGCAGCTTCTGCTCTACCTCGCGGGCATAGGCGAAGTTCTCTTCTCGCACGGGGATAATTTGCGCCTGCACTGGCGCTAGCCATGGCGGGAATGCGCCAGCGAAATGCTCGATGAGGATGCCGACGAAGCGCTCTAGGCTGCCGAAGGGCGCGCGGTGAATCATGATGGGGCGCTTGCGCTGGTTGTCGCGGTCGACATATTCCAAATCGAAGCGCTCTGGCAGGTTATAGTCCACCTGCACCGTGCCTAACTGCCATTCGCGTTTGAGCACATCGCGCACGACAAAGTCAAGTTTGGGGCCATAGAAGGCGGCCTCGCCCTCTTCGACGGAGTAGTTCAGCCCTAGCTCTTCGCAAGAGTCAATGATGGCCGATGTCGCTTGCTCCCATAGTTCATCCCGCCCGACGTATTTATCGCTCTCTGGGTCGCGGACGCCGACGCGGGCGCGGTAGTCTGTCAGCCCCAATTTGCCGAAGACATACTGAATGAGCTGGACAACGTTTTTGAACTCTTCGCGCAGTTGCTCTGGCGTGACGAACAGATGGGCATCATCCACCGTGAAGCCACGAACGCGCGTCAGGCCGTGCAACTCGCCCGATTGCTCATAGCGGTAGACCGTGCCAAATTCGGCATAGCGCAGCGGCAGGTCGCGGTAGGAGCGCATTTCGCTTTTGTAAATCATGATGTGATGCGGGCAGTTCATGGGTTTGAGCAAGAATTGCTCGTCATCAACATCAATCGGGCGGTATTGGCTATCGGCATAATAAGGGTAGTGGCCGCTGGTTTTGTACAGTTCCAAGTTGCCGATGTGCGGCGTGACCACTGGCAAATAGCCATTTTCTAGCTGGACATCGCGCAGCCAGCGCTCTAGCGTATCGCGCAGGATAGCGCCATTGGGCA
>DAOTWU010000176.1:0-13864 GCA_034435735.1 Anaerolineae bacterium
GGCTGGCTTTGCAAAAGCAATTGAGCCGATTGCGGCGCCCGTGCGAGTTGGTCTAACAAATTGACCATCGTCGTCGCAGGGTACACGATTGTCGCCCCAATAGATGTAAATTGTTGTTGCAGCTCTCGATTGAAATCGTTCAAACGGACGATAAGGCGGCGGATGCCAAAATCTTCATAGGCAACCTGGCATATCTCCCAATTGAGTTTATCATCATCAAACATGGCGATGAGGGCATCTGTAGCATCATTCAAGACTTCAGATAAGGCCTCTTTAGTAATTGCTGAAACATGCCACGCATCAAAGCCTCGCTCTTCGCGGCAATACTTAACATGCGATTCATCCACATCAAGCAACCGCACTTGCCAATCATGGGCTTCAAGCCGCTGAGCCAATGCAACCGCTTGGCCATCAATACCAGCAATAACCGCATCACGTTGGGTATCTGGATGGTGGTCTGCTGGCGTATGCGCCTCCCCAACGCGGCGGATAGCAAATTTGAGGAATGGTGGCCCAAGAAGCTGGCTAATCACAATAGCGCTGATAAGCACTGTTGGTAAGCCTGTTCCAAGTTCAGGGAATTCGACAGCGATTTCCTGGGCAAGGCCAAGCCCAATACCTGCTTGGGTAATATAGGCCAACCACGTATAACGGCGATGTTGAGGTGGATCTCTTGTGATTATGCCCCCAGCATATGAACCGATAAAAAGGCCGACAGCGCGGACTAACACCAGAATGAGGGCAATAGGCCAAACCGTAGCGAGAATGTCCAATGACAGCGAACCGCCAACAAGCGTGAAGAACAGGACATAAATGGCTGGTCCCATTTCTTCCAAAAGATGGACGAACTCGTCACGATAATCACTCCAGTTATTCAACCAGAAGCTGCCAATCATACATACCAGCAATGGCTCGATAAATATCTCGAATGGCAAGTCATGGTGAGTCAGCTCACGAATCTCTGCAGACCCCCAAAACACACCATAGCCAACGAGTAAAATCAACGCCATTTTGACGTAAGATGACAGGCGCATAGATAGAATCAATTGGAGCAGTCGCCCTACCAAATAGCCTATGCCTAGCGCAAGCGCAAATTCAAAAATGAGAAGTAGGACAAATCCTAAGTCCAGCATCGTATCCGACAGAAAGACATCGGCGATAGAAGAGCTGAACGCGAACAGGATAATTACCCCAACATCTAAAACCACAGTGACGCCAAGAACCGTTTTAGTGAATGAGCCACGGGCGCGCAACTCATTGACAATCGCAATGGTTGATGAGGGAGATAATGCAACTAGAATGGAAGCTGATAACAATGCAACAGCTATGCGCCCCTGAGTTTGTAGCTCTTCAGGGAAAGGGATGGAGTTAATCAGCAGTAATGTAGCGATGATGCCGAGAACATACGGGGCAATAAAAAGCGTTGCACTATACCATGCAATACTTTTTAACCGTCCCCGAATTTCGTTCAGATACAGCTCACTACCAGCTGCAAAAGCGATATAGGCCAGCGACACATCGCTGATAAATCGCAGACTATCTATCCCTTCATGGGGGATAATGTTCAAGACAAAAGGGCCGATAAGAATACCGGCGACCAGATAGCCACTAATCAAAGGTAAATTAAAGCGGGTTAAGTAACCGCCAATTTGCCGGGCAGCTAAACCGACAACTAAAAAGCTGCCCAGATAAATCAGTAAAGTCATCTCTTGCTCCTTCAGCAGGGCGAGATATACAAAGTGCCCTATACCAATATGCCCCAATTTTATACAAAAGTCATTGGTTTTCTAAAATATTGGTCGTAGTTATCCCGTTGAACCCAGTAAAATGCGGGATTATAATCGCAATTCTATGGTATTGCCGGTTTCTTGGAGCAATTATGTCACTAAAACAAGCACTATTAAAACGAATCGAAAGCCGTGAAGCCCGTATAGGCGTGGTGGGGCTGGGCTATGTTGGGTTGCCACTAGCGGCGGCTTTCGCAGAAGTGGGCTTTCACGTTATCGGGCTGGATGTCAATCCACAAAAGGTCGCCATTCTACAAAGTGGGCGCAGTTATGTTCCGGATGTACCGACAGAACAGTTACGCCCGTTAGTAGAGAATGGGCGTTTTGTCGCCACCACATCATACGATGATTTGCGCGATGTTGATGCGATTAGCATCTGCGTCCCAACGCCGTTGCGCAAGACCAAAGACCCTGATATGTCCTATATCATTCAATCAGTGAATGAGATTGCGAGAATCTGTCATCAGGGGATGTTGATTGTACTAGAAAGCACAACTTACCCTGGCACAACAATGGAAATCATTGTGCCGCGCCTAGAGCAAGAGAACTTCCGTGTGGAAGAGGACATTTTTGTGGCCTTCTCTCCAGAGCGGATTGACCCAGGCAACCAACAATATACAGTGCGCAATACGCCTAAAGTTGTAGGCGGGGTTGGGCCAGATTCTACTGAAATCGCCCAGAAGTTATACCAAACGGCGATTGAAACCATTGTCCCCGTCTCTTCCCCAACAACTGCCGAGATGGCCAAATTGCTAGAGAACACTTTCCGCGCGGTCAACATTGGCCTTGTCAATGAAATGGCGCTCATGTGTGATAAATTGGGCATTGATGTATATGAGGTTATTCAAGCCGCAGCCAGCAAGCCATTTGGGTTCATGCCGTTCTATCCTGGACCTGGCTTGGGCGGGCACTGCATCCCTATTGACCCACACTATTTAAGCTGGAAATTGAAGACGCTCAATTACACTGCGCGATTCATTGAGCTAGCTAGCGAAATCAATACATCAATGCCACTTTATGTCATTGGCAAAATCACTGATGCCTTGAATGACGACGGCAAAGCGGTTAAAGGCTCCCGTATCGTTGTGTTGGGCGCGGCTTACAAACGTGATGTTGATGATGTCCGCGAAAGTCCAGCACTGGATATTATCAGCCTGCTTCATGCTAAAGGCGCTGATGTCGTCTATAACGACCCATATGTACCAGAGCTCCGTATTGATGGCGGATTAAATTTTGAGAGTGTGGATTATAGTGAATCACTCCTGCAATCGGCAGACTGTGTAGTCATTGTAACCGCGCACAGTAATTACGATTGGCAACACATTATCGACAACAGCCATCTGGTAGTAGACACGCGACACGCTACTCAAAACATGCAAGGCAAAGCGCGCATCGTCTATCTCTAACAAAGACGAACTAAGGTTAGCCAGCACCTCGCAAATCTATGCGAGGTGTTTTTATTTTGCCACCTTGCTTGTTTAAGGTGATTAAACCGATTATACTGGTGACGTATTCACTATCAAATTGATAATGGCGGTATCCTATGACAGAATTACCATTTCGGCTAAAAACACTCGAACCCTTACCTGGCGCACTCGATATTATTCGCTATCTGGGTAAATTAGAAGAACCTGTAGCTGACATAGATACGCTATGCGATGAACTGGGTTTAAGTGACCGCGGTTTTAGCAAAGCCATTCGCCGCTTGGTCACCAAGGGCTATGTTCAGATGGTCGGTGACCAGGTTTATAGATTAACCGACCAAGGGCGCACGGCAGCAGATGAACTGGCAGAATATGATGCCAATGCGCCAGAAGAAGCAGAAACAGAAGACCTGCGTGTAGAGCGCAAATTAATCGTTGCTATACCAGAAAAGCCAGTGGCTAAACAACCCAGCAATGTTTTCATTGGCTTCGATGCTGCTGATGCGAATGCGGAATTAGATGACGATGCCCAAATGGTACTACGGGTTTCGGCTATTCATGGCCAAATAGATGGCGATGAAATGCTAGACTTGGGCAATGACCCCGCCTATAACACATTTACACTAATTCCAGATGCTTACACCAAATTGCGCTTACGTGTAGAAGCATACCAGCTCAATCCCAATGATGATGGCATTGAAACATGCGGGGGGCTTTATGTAGATATTGATGTCAGCAATACTGGCGAAAGCGGTGACTACAAAGCCTACAGCACCAACGTCAATCTACTGCGTGTTTAACTCGTCACCGATGACGACCATAATCTCATCAAGTGATTTCTTTTGTATTTCTGGCACTTGAGCATCTGCCGCGGGATACCCCACAGGAATTAAAACGAAAGGCCGTTCATTTTCTGGGCGGCCTAAAATTTCTCTCAAGAACCCCATTGGGCTGGGCGTATGGGTTAATGTCGCCAATCCCGCATGATGTAAACTCGCTAATAAAAATCCCACCGCAATCCCCACAGATTCTTCGCTATAGTAATGTTTAATTCGTATTTTTTCGCCTGTTTTAGGGTCAATTTTTAAGCCATAAGACTGACGGAAAACAACTATCAAATAAGGGGCTTCTTCTAGATGGGGCTTATGCCAATCTGTACCTAAAGGTGCTAACGCTTCGAGCCATTCATCGCTCATGCGGCGCTCATAACTTTCTTTCTCTTCGGCCTCGGCAGCGATGCGTATCTGCCTCTTAATTTTGGGGTCGCTGACAACAACGAATGTCCATGGTTGCTGGTTTGCACCAGAAGGGGCTGAACCGGCTGTTGCGATGGCGTTCTGGATCAACTCAAACGGCACCGGCTCTGTAGAAAAGTGGCGTACAGTGCGACGGCGGCGCATATGCTCTAAAAAAGTGCGGGAACGGTCTAGTTGGGTTTGAACTGACATCCGCTCAAAATTTAATGGTATGAAACGCGCGACTTCAGCCATTAAGTATTCTCCTCACTATCTGGCGGTAACCAAGCAAACGGTGCATCATCATCCAATAACTGGAATGGATGGGCAACTTGATAAGGCTGCCCGTTGGTATGTGGCACAGGCGCTGGGACATTGCGCCTTTCATCCCGTGTGTTGAGGCGCACTAAATCGCCGGCATAATACACCCGTTTATGAGGCTGTGGCTCTAAAGCAATGCGCGCAACTCCACGGGCGATAATATCAATCGGCAATGGCGCAATGCGGCGGAAACCCAACCATGAAATAATCGGCGTATTTCCCAGCGCACTGACAATACGGTAGAGCAGTGGGCGTTTTTGCCCACGTAAATACGTGATAGGCGCACGCACGGTATACCCATCAAGGCCAACACGCGCCATATATGTTTCAGCTTCGCGCTTAGCTTTGATATAGGCGCCAGAAATCCATGGCGCACGGGCACTACTCATCAGCACCATACGCGGCACACCATCAGTAATACACATATTGGCTACATTACGGGCGGAAAGGAAGTTCAAGCGATGATGTGTTAGCCCCTGTTGGGGATTCGCCACAAGACTGCCCACTGTATGCACAACAACACTTTGCCCGCGCCCTCTCCCGCGCAAGCTAGCAGGGTCCCAAACATCCGCCACCCACCAACGCACGCGCTGCCCCAAAGCGCCAAGATGTTCTTCATTGCCGGGGCGAACCAGCATAGAAACATCTGCGCCTTCGGCCAGTAAAGCAGCAGCAATATAGTCTCCTAGAAATGTTCCGCCACCTGTTACCAATACGCGGCGATTGTTTTTCCACATAAGCGCATTTACTTTCTGCGGTGATAAGTCCTAAGCATTGTAACGATAGGGACACAATTGAACAACGTATGAAAGGGTATAATCCCATCCTTGTCAAACGCCAATTTGGGGCAAAGGCCATCGAAAATTGAATTGCCCCAATTTGGTCTAGATACTTGCGTATTCTGTCGTTTTTGTATAAAGTGTACATAGTGGTAGAAAAAACTACCAGAGATAACCAATTCACTACGGTTGTGAACATTCATACTGAGATGAAATATCCCGCTAAATAAAGCGGATATGTAAAGCAAGTGAAAATATTGAGCAGCCCATTTAATAGCTGCTAAAAACCATATCAACAACCTGAACGGAAACAATCACCACAAAACTGTGTGGTGAGATAGCGTTGTTACAGGTGTGATATGGCATATGTGTCAAACAGTATGCACAGCCGTAGTGGTGAATAACCAGCGGCTGTTTTTTGTTCGTTGCAGAAACGATGTGGCCAAAAGCCTATGGGCCAAACAAGGACAATTACCGCACTCGAAATCCAGAAGCGCAATAAAGAACGTGTGAATGTTTATCTGGATGGAGAGTTTGCGTTCGGGTTAAATTTAATGGCAGCAGCACAACTGCGCAAAGGTCAGCAGCTCAGCGAAGCTGATATTGTTGCTTTGCGCGATAGTGATGCCATTACTCAAGCCATTGAACGTGCTGTCCGCCTATTGGCACGTCGTCCCCGCAGCATACAAGAAATCAGACGCAAACTGCAGGATAAAGACATACCAGAAACGGTCATCAACGCTGCTATAGAACGGCTCACAGAACGGGGCTATCTGGATGACCGAGAATTCGCCCGGTACTGGGTAGAAAACCGCAAAATGTTCAAACCAATGGGCGCGCGCGCATTGCGTTATGAATTGCGCCAAAAAGGTATATCTAACGCAATCATAGACCAAATCCTGGCTGAAATGGTTGAGGATGATAGTGCCGCTTATATGGCTGCACAAAAACGCGCACTACGCTTGCGCGGCAAAACCCAAGCAGAATTCCGACAAAAGTTAGGCGCTTATTTACAGCGCCGCGGCTTTGGTTATGACGCAATTCGGCAAGCAATAGCGCAACTCATTGAAGCATATGAGGCGGAAGACCCAAATTTTTTCACTTCAGAAGTTGAGGGGGAATAAGTATCCGAGCGAATATCGGCGCCAACTAAGATAGCTCTGGTTGTGAGCTTACTGGAACAACAATTGAAAGTACGCTTACAGGAAAGGAGGAGAGCGGCAAATACCGGCAATGCCGGTTGAGGTAACAGCCTCTCTGCCGCCAGAGCATTATGGAAGTCATATTCGCCCTTATAGGGCTTGTTATCGGTTTAGCAATCGGGGCATTTGGCCTCAACTATTACCAGTCATCGCGAGGGCGCAGCCATCGCCAACTGGCACAGCAGGAAGCCCAGAAACTGCTCGAAGAAGCGAAAGAGCAGGCACAACAAACGATTTATGAAGCCGAGCAAAAAGCCAAACAACGGCTTGATGAAGCAGAGACATCGATTACTCGACGCCGTAGAGACCTTGACCGCGAGGAAGAGCGGCTACAGCGCCGACGGGAAGATTTAGACCGCCGTTTTGAGCGGTTGGAGCAACGTGAGCGCAATCAAAATAAGCGGCAAAGCCGTTTAGATAAACAAGAAAACGAGCTGAAGAAAAAAGAAGAAGAGAAACTTGAAGAATTACAGCGCATCGCCAGCATGACTGTGGACGAAGCGCGTGAAGAGTTACTAGCCGCAGTTGAAAAAGAGGCGCGCATGGACATGGCGCGTATTATTCGCCAAGTAGAAGCCGAAGCGCGCGAAGAGGCCGATACACGCGCCCGCGATATTATCGCTTTGGCTATTCAGCGGCTGTCTTCGGAGCATGTGAGCGAGATTTCCGTTAGCGTTGTGCCCTTACCTAGCGACGACATGAAGGGGCGTATTATCGGGCGTAACGGGCGCAATATCCGCTCATTTGAGTTGGCGACAGGTGTTGATGTCATCGTTGACGATACGCCAGAAGCTGTCACTATCAGCAGCTTTGACCCAGTACGGCGTGAAGTGGCCAAACGTGCTATGACGAAGCTGGTCACTGATGGACGCATCCACCCAGCACGTATCGAGAAATTAGTGGAAGACGCGCGGGCAGAAGTTGAGCAAATCATTCGTGACGAGGGTGAACGCGCAGCCTATGAAACAGGCATACATGGTCTCCATCCAGAAATCCTCAAGCTATTAGGGCGGTTGCGCTTCCGCACTAGCTATGGTCAAAACCAACATGCGCACTCTATTGAGACAGCACATATTGCTGGCATGATTGCCGCAGAATTAGGCGCGGATGTGAATATCGCTAAAGCGGGCGGCTTGTTACATGATATAGGTAAGGCGATTGACCACGAGGTTGAAGGCACGCACGCTATCATTGGCGCTGATTTCTGCAAACGCTATGGTGTACATCCCAAAATTGTCAATTGCATTGCTAGCCACCACCACGAAGTTGAACAAGAATGTGTTGAAGCGTATATCGTTGAAGCAGCTGATGCTATCTCCGGTGCCCGCCCTGGCGCACGCCGCGAAAGCCTAGAGACTTATATCCGCCGCGTGAAAACACTAGAAGAAATCGCCAACGGGTTCGATGGTGTTGAACAGAGTTACGCATTGCAAGCCGGGCGCGAAGTGCGCATTTTAGTGCGGCCAGAAGTGGTCGATGATTTTGAAGCCCTGAAACTAGCGCGTGATATTGCTAAACAAATCGAGGAATCTATGCAATATCCGGGGCAAATCAAGGTGCATGTCATCCGCGAAACGCGCGCGGTAGAATACGCGAAGTAAGCCCGAAAACAAAAAATCTCAATGGGCGGCAGGCGCAATCGTCTGGCCGCCCATTTTGTTTATACGGCAATATCCCGCCGGTTGAAAAACCAGATAGCCAATAATACTAGCACCACCGAAGATAAGAGCAGCAAACCCGCATTGCCCCATTGCCAACCAAATTGCATGACAGCTACTGGGTCGTAGTAATGATAGAACGAGAATTTGCTCACCTGATGCACGATTGACTGCTCGCCAGCCATCCGCCCAAAGAACTCTAAGATATAAGCCCCAACCACCAAAATACTGGCAAAACGAGTAACCATTGAGCGCCTTCTCATAACAGTAGAGAGAAATAGCGTCATTGCTAAGACAACTATTGCAAATGGCATGAAATTCAAGGCAGCCTCAAAAAGCCGAAACAGCGAGACGCTCAAGGCATCAACAGCAAGTTGGCCTGATAATAACCCTAAAAATGCCAATATACAGATAACACCAATCAAAACAATATAGGCCAAAAACTGCTCAACAATCAATTGCCATCGTGGTAAGGGCAACGATAACACTAAATCAAGATTGCCATCTTCCTCATCGGTAATTGTGATGCGGATGCCAGCAATAACAGCGTAGATAACCAACAAAAAGATAATCCAGCTGAAAAACTCGGCTGATACATAGCCTTCTGGCGTAGCAGCATAGGCGGCATCGGCACCGAGAAAGCCCTCAAAAAATCCGCCCAGTGCCGAAGCCACTTGTTGATAAAGCTTGAAAAATTCGGCATCTGGAATGATTGCCAGAACCATAAACGCCATCGCGGCAAAACCTACCCCCCAGTATAGTGTAGGACGAAACTGCCGCCGTAGCGTTTCCATAAATACAGCACCAATGACTGGCGGGCGCACGACATCAGGATGAGATTTATGGGTTAATTGAGCTTGTTGGTAGGCCATAGTACACACCTCTTCGTCGTTATCTTCTATATCATCATAAAAAACGCCACACCGTTATGGTATGGCGTTTAGCCTACTTCAGGCGGCCACATCTCGCCGTTGGAAGACAATTGTAGCTACACCTGTAATCACTAGGGACAGCACAATGAAAATGATAAAGGTTGACCAGGCAATCCCATTTTGCATTGTGCCCACGCTATCGTAGTAACGGAAGAACGAGAGATAGCGCAGATTTTCGGCCACAGTGCCGCTGGCAAGGCCGCCAACCAAATCGAGCGAAAAGCTATAGGCGATAAAGAGAATGCCTGCCGCAATCGCCAATTTGCGATGGCGAATCATGGCGCCAATTGCCACAGTCACGGAGAGCACAAAGAGCAATGTGGGGAATAAGTTCACCACGTTATCGACAATACGCCCCATATCCAGCTCTATGCTGCTCATTGCACCACCAAGCCAAAAGCCAGCCAGAATAAAGCCGACAATGAGCAAGCACCCTAGCGCAAAAGCTGCAAACTTTTCGATGATGATGCGCCAGCGAGCTAGTGGCAAGCTGAGCACCATATCGAGAATGCCTTCATCTTCTTCATGAGTGGTGACGCGAAAGCCCAACACCAACGGCAACGCGGCGAAAATCAGCACCATTTTGTTGAAGAAACCAATGGCGATAAAGCCCTCTGGCGTGGCCACCAAACTCAAATCCGTATCGCCAAAGACGCCAACCATAGCGCGAACGAAGGGCGGCATAGCTAATAAGAAATCTTCTAGCGCCTTCAACCCTTCGACATCAGGAATCATCAAAACGACAATCCAGCCGAAGAACCCAAACCCAATCCCCCAGATGAGGAATGTACGCCAATTTTGGCGCAGGGTTTCAAGAAATACTGAACCAGGCATGGAATAACTCCTTGTCAGTTCACTATGCGCCAATATCGCGGCGTTGGAATGCCCAGATGCTGGCAGCAAACAGGACGATAGATACTCCCAGCAATAGCGCAATATTGCTGAAGTTTAGACCTTCCCGCATCACACCCTCACTATTGAAATATGTGAAGAAGGATGCGGCTTTCATAAATTCTGACAATGCACCACTAGCAACTTCAGCCAGAAAGTCCATGAAGTAGCTGACGATGATAAAAGCGGCGACAACGCCCATAGCTGTGGCTTTACGGCGGAAAAACGCCCCAGCAAACACGGTGGCGGTTATCATCAATGTGACGGATGGCAACAGGTTAATGGCGCTTTTTGCCATAATGTCTAAATGGACTTGTTCGCGGATTTCTGGCCCGCTGAAGTTCGTACCAATTGCCAATGCTAGGAACATGACAGTGACAATACCCGCAGCAATCACCAAATAGGCTAAGGTTTTTTCCACAATCAGCCGCCAACGCGGCAAGGGCAAGCTAAGCACCATATCAAGGATGCCATCATCCTCTTCATTAGCGGTTACGCCCATGCCTGCCATGACTGCGAACACGGCCATAATGAGAATGCCATAGCCAAACACGCCAAAGATGATGAACCCATCGGGCGTTGCTAGCATCTCCGCATCACTCATACCAAAAGCATCTAGAATAGCGGGAGGCAACGCATTTACGAGATTAGCATACTGTTGTAGCGCATTCATATCGGGAATGGCGATGAAGATATACACAGCCAAAAGGCCGAGGCCACCACCCCAATAGAGAATTTGCCGCCAATTCTGGCGCAAAGTATCCCGAAAAATTAAACCAACGCTCATTGCACCTGCTCCTTAACTGCAGCGCCGTTGTTATGGTTGCGCACTGGTTGGTCACCATAGAAAGCTAGGAAAATTTCCTCTAATGTCGGGTCTTGGGTGCGCAAGTCAACAACGTAATACTGGCTTAACGCCCGCAAAAGCGGGTCAAAATCACCCGTGAGGCGGAAGCGAAGTTCGCCATTGACTGCAGATACATCACTGACGCCTTCAATCCCCTTGAACGTATCTGCCGACACCTGTTCTTTCAGGCGAACGGTTACCCAACGGAAATCGGTATGGGTTAATTTGGAGACAGATTCAACCGCTTTCAGTTCGCCATGCCGCAGGATACCAACGCGGTCACAAATCGCTTGAACTTCGCTCAGAACATGCGATGACATGAAAACAGTGCGCCCTTCCTCTTTCACCTCCAGCATAAGCTGGTTGAAAGTCTGTTGCATAAGCGGGTCAAGGCCACTGGTTGGTTCATCAAGAATAAGCAAATCCGGTTTATGCATGAGCGCCAAAATAAGACCAAGTTTGCGTTTATTGCCAGATGAATAATCGCGGACAGGCTTATTCATATTGAAATCTAGACGTTCGGCCAGTTCATCGGCATAGCGAAGAATTGGGCCAGCATTTGCACCAGCACGCACCTGCGCAAAGTAATTGACCACTTGGCGCGCCGTGCGATTTTTCCACAAGTTCAATTCGCCAGGCAAAAAGCCAATCCGCTTATGCACCTCTACGCTTTGCGCGTTGGCGTCCATATCGAAGATAAAAGCGCGGCCAGCTGTTGGGCGGATAAGGTCTAGTAACAGGCGAATGGTGGTTGTTTTACCAGCACCATTAGGGCCAAGATAGCCAAAAATCTCGCCCTGCTCGACTGTTAAATTCAGGTCGCTAAGCGCGCGGGTGGCTTCGTATTGACGGCGCGTGGGCATGCGCCCCATACTGAATTCCCATTCCGTCCTCGCCTTATATACCTTTGTGAGATGCTCGGTTCTAATGACGGCATTTCCCATTGTTTGTTCCTCCCTTGTTTCACACATATCCAATGTGTGCCTAATGTAATTACTCTTTGACAGCGCCTTCCAACATAAAGCGCCTTGTCATCTCAACAAGTTGAAAAATAACCTGCTTCCCTGCTTCTACATCACCGCCATCAGGCGGGGTGAGAAAACGGTCTAACATATCAGCCACCATCTCTAACGTGGCGACCATGTCTGGGGCTTCTTCGGGCGGGATATAGTCATCAATAACGATGTAGCCAAAGTTAAACATGGACAACAAATAATCTAAAACATCAATATCTATATCCCGACGGATTGCCCCTACTTGCTGCATTGCATGAAAAAGCTCTTTGCGGGCGGTGACTTTAAATTCCATCCATTCAGGGTGTTTGACCATCATCTGGTGGTTGATGATGTTGCGATCGCGCCCAATCACCGCCATCAACAACCGTGAGTCTCTTAAGGCGATAAATGCATTGCGATACATCCCGCCAATCGTGCCCGACTTAGGGTCATTTTCCATTAAAGAAGCCCAACGATCGACATAAGTGAGCGTTTCTCGCCTTAAAAGCGCATCAAATAAGTCCTCTTTACTATCCCAATGAAGATAAATCGCCCCCTTAGAAACATGTGCTTTACGTGCTATATCGCTCATTGTCGTTTTGTCATAACCATAGTGAGTGAATAGGTCTAAAGCCGCATCTAAAATGCGTTGAGCACGCTTATCATTATCTGATTTACCGGTAAATGCCATAAGCCCCTGACTTTTTGACCAATATCGTCAATCTGGTCAAATTCTAGCATATGGAACTTCCGGGCGAACCCCCAGTTATTAGGGGGGTGGCCAGCAACAAGCAAGTGTGGTCTAATTTTGCTGTGCAAAGTGATAACCACACAAAAGGGGTTGCAATTATGAGCCAAAAGCAACAAGTTGAGCGATTTGAAGCCGATAATGGGGCGAAAATTTACCGTATCCCATTAGAGCTGTTCCCTGGTTTTCACGGTTATGTGCACGTTGTTCTAGAGGCTGGATTACCAACACTTGTCGATACTGGCTCTGGATTTGAAAGCAGTAACGACGGTCTGTTAGAAGGATTCAAGTATATTCGCGAGCATTATGGCGAAAAACTAGCGCTGGAGGATATTCAGCGTATTATCATCACACACGGCCACATTGACCACTTCGGCGGAATTGCTTTCATGCTTGACCAAGTTGGCGGCGCACAAATTGGCATCCATGAGCTAGACCGCCGTGTCCTAACTTCTTATGAAGAGCGCGTCATTATGGTCACTAAAGACCTGCGCATCTTTTTAGAGCGTGCTGGCGTCAATCCCCAACTAAGGCAATCCTTGATGGAAATGTATGGCTTCGCCAAACAACACATGCGCTCTGTTCCAGTTCACTTCAGCCTAGAAGAAGATATGCTGCTTGATGGCTTGGCATTTTTCCATACGCCGGGGCATTGTCCGGGGCAGGTTTGCGTTCGCATTGGCGATATACTCTTAAGTGCAGACCACATTCTCGCCCGAACAACACCACACCAATCACCGGAGAGTATCACTCGTTATAATGGATTGGGACACTATCTAGAAGCTCTGCAAAAGATTGAGCGGGTAGATGGTTTAAGATTAGCTTTAGGTGGGCATGAAAATCCGATAAAAGATATATACGGGCGAATTGCTGAAATCCGTACCAGCCACATGCGCAAACTCAATCGGGTGTTGGACATTATCCGTGACGCTGGGCATCCGATGACTATCAGCGATATTTCAAAAGCGATGTATCCAGATAAAAGTGGCTACGAAATACTTTTGGCGATTGAGGAAGCCGGCGCACATGTCGAATACCTGTACCA
>DAOTWU010000177.1:0-5086 GCA_034435735.1 Anaerolineae bacterium
ACAACCTGGCCGATTCGCATCGACCCTAGCACATTGAGTGAAGCATGCCAACAAGCGATGCCGTCCTCACATCCTAACTTCCCTGGCGGCCCTGCCCCCATCGCCCCGCCTGATGACGCCAGCGGACAATAGTCAATCTGGTTAAGTGGCAACATATACCGTGCGAGGTGGCCTATGAGCCGCCTCGTGCTATTTATGGCAGGGCGGCATAAAGGATATAATCAAATTTAAGCACACACTGATGAGGAGTAATCAACATGAGCCAAACGGTGCTAATTGTTGAAGATGACCCCAAAACGCGCGATATTTTACAGCTTTACCTAGAAGGCGCTGGATATGAGGTGCTGATGGCAGCCGATGGGCGTGAGGGGCTGGAAAAAGCGCGTGAACATCGCCCTGATTTAATTGTGCTTGACATCATGTTGCCGGAAATTGATGGTTTGCATATTTGCCGCACACTACGGCGGGAAAGTGAAACACCGATTATCATGCTCACTGCCCGCTCTACCGAAGATGATATGCTGCTAGGGCTAGACTTAGGGGCAGATGATTACATCACTAAGCCATTCAGCCCGCGCGAGGTTGTCGCCCGTGTGCGCACTGTCTTACGCAGAGTGAGCAAGGCGAAAGCACAGCAGGATGTCGAAGTACTCACACATGGAGAACTGGAAATAGATAAACGCCGTCATGAAGTGCGCGTCAATGGTGAAGCCGTCAAACTAACGCCAAAAGAGTTCCAACTACTGCTCACAATGGCGCTATCTCCGGGGCGCGCATTCACCCGCGATGAACTTGTTGAACAGGCTTTTGGCTATGATTATGATGGCCTAGAGCGCACAGTAGACGCCCATATCATGAATTTGCGCAAGAAAATTGAACCAGACCCCAGCGACCCCACTTATATAGAGACGGTTTACGGCATTGGTTACCGTTTTGCGGAGCTGAATAATGTTCAATAGCTTACAATCGCGGCTACTTTTAATTTCGGCGGTGGTTCTCGCGGTCGCTATTGCCACCATTGCCATACTGGCAAGTATTTATACGGGGGAGACGTTTCGGGGCTTTGTGGCCTCTGATGCACAAGCGCGAACTGCTCGCATTGTCCTCGCACTAAGCAATCACTACCAAACATATGGAATATGGGACAACAGAGTGCAGCCATTGCTTGACAATATGGCCACAACAACAGGCTATTATATTTTCCTATATAACCCAACTGGCCAACCGCTTTATAAATCCAATGACGCGGGCAACTTCCCACAATTTCCGGTGAACAATGTGATGCCGCAACCACAAGGACAAGCGCCAAATCAAGGCGTAAATCCTGGACAAGGCCCTAGAGGACCGAATAACCCCAATCCGCAAGGAAATGGGCCATTTGGCCCACGCACCCGCCCCAATTTTGAACCATTCGTACCCATTAACATCAACAACACTATCGTGGGCTTTATTCACACACTGCCAATTCCTAATGCACCTGCCATCAATCAAGCTGCATTTCAAGAGAGCAACAACATCAATTTACTGATTGCCGCGACAGTGGCCGGCGCTGTAGCCGTTGGACTATCATATATTCTCGCACGTACGGTCACAGCACCATTAGCCTCTTTAACCCGCGCCGCCAAAAGATTGGCCAAAGGTGATTTGAGCCAACGTGTCCATATTACAGAACGGGGCGAAATTGGCGAATTGGCAGAAGCCTTCAATATGATGGCGGAATCATTGGAACGCAACGAGCAACTACGGCGTAATATGGTGAGCGATGTCGCTCATGAACTACGCACGCCACTGACCAACATTCGTGGTTATCTGGAAGCTATGCAAGATGGGCTGTTAGAGCCTAAGCCGGAGCTGCTCGCTTCCCTTTACGAGGAAACGATGCTGGTTAATCGCCTCATCAATGACCTGCAACAACTCGCGCTGGCAGAAGCTGGACAGCTCCACATCGAAATGGGTGCTGTTGATGTTCACCATGTCATTGAACAAGCTGTACAAGCCCTAAGTGCAGACGCGCGAAAAAAAGAAATACACCTGCAGATAAACATTTCGCAAGATTTGCCACGTGTTCAAGCGGATAGTGAACGCGTTGGGCAAGTGTTGAGAAATCTCATAAGTAATGCGATAAAATACACTCCGCCCAAAGGATCTGTGTTTATCTCTGCTTATACAAACAATCCACAGGTATATATTGCGGTTCAAGATACAGGGCATGGCATCCCGCAAGAGGCACTACCCTATATTTTCGAGCGTTTTTATCGGGTAGATAGCTCTCGTAATCGCAAAACAGGGGGCTATGGGCTGGGGCTAGCAATTGCAAAGCAATTAGTACAACTTATGGGCGGCACAATCTACGTAGAAAGCACCGATGGGCACGGCTCAACATTCACCTTTACACTACCTGTATTGCAGATAGAAGCACCTGAAAAAGCCTAAAAGTTGTTTAAAATTGTTTGTAAAAACTGGAAAAAAGTCCTATTTATGTGGATTTTAAGAGAATTTTATGTTATAGTTTGGGCGGGTAAAACCTAGCCGGACTTCATCCCTTTTGCGGAGCATCCCCCAAGAAGAAACCGGCAAGAGCAACCGACGTTGTGATGTCCCCCAAGTTATCCCTCACAACGTCACCCCTCAAAGGATGCAAGCTGTCCCCCGAACAATGCGCATCCTGCGAGAAAGTGTGAACAGGCCGGTCGATTGACCGGCCCGTTTGTTTTTATAGAGTTTTAAGCAGTTACCAATTAATCTAATGAACCCGCCAACACTGCGGTGGCGTCTCGTGTCTCTTGCTGGACAAATGCCTTAGCATTCACTTGCCGCAAAGCCCATAACGCCACGAGTAACCCCACAACTTCTAAGACGAAAACAGAGCCATAAGCAATTTGAGCATTGCCAGTGATGTTCAAAACTGTATCGCGGATAATGCCGCCGCCAGAAACCCCTAAACCGCGCCCAAAGGTTACAACCAGCGTCCAGAAGCCTAAGAACGTACCAGCACGCCCAAAGGGACTCATATCCATCATCAGCCCCAGTGTGCCGACATTCCACACACCTAAGCCAATACCCAATGTAATCAGCGCTGGCGTCACTAACCAACGAATGCCACCAAAAGCAGACACAGCAAACAAGGCGAACGTGAGCACAAGCACCAAAACGCCAATCCAGGACATGGCGGTATTGGTCAGGCGCTTATAACGGCGCGAGAGAAATAGGAACGCCACTGTACCGAGAATAGACATACTCCCCCAATAAGCGGCAAATCGCGTCGTGATGCGCGCTTCCATATTGAAGACATCGCCGCCAAATGGCTCTAAAATCGGGTCTTGGGCAAAGGCGAAAATCATGGAGAGCGCCAAATACCAGAAGAAAAAGCGCGTTGCTCGATTACTCCATGCCAATTTCAAATCTGCACGGAGGGAGGTTTGGGCGCTGTCATCACCCGTCTCGCTTGTATAATTTTGTCGAGTGCGCTTCTCTTCTCCTAAAAGTGAGAAAAACCAAAGAGTGCCAAGGACGAGCGCCGTCACAATGAAGAGTGTTTGCAAAACTTCTGGCGCAAAATTCAGTACACCAGCCGCTTCTTCTCCTAGCTCTGTAGCTTCACGCGAGGGCAGCATAATACCGAAGAAAATGCCTGCAACAGTGAACCCAAGTAACAGGAATGTCCAAACAATCCCCACCGCGCGCCCCCGCTGGTCTTCGCGGGCACGGTCATAAATCAGCGCTAGAAATGTGCTACCAGAGAGCGCATTGCCCAACCCAAAGAGCAGCAATGCGGCAGCCAGCAAGCCCCACATCAAGGGTGTTGCCTGTGGTTCAAGACCTGCATCAACATCATTCGCAAGAGCTGCAGTTGTAAAGCCCAGCATGAAAATGCCGAGTACCATCATCAAGCGCCCAAGCCATACCCAGAACAAGCGGCGAAAGCCGAAAAATGTGCGTTCGTCAGATAAACGCCCCGCCCATACGCCTAACGGCGCCAAAAAGTAGCGCAAGCTGGCCAAGATACTAACAGGCGTTGCGGCAAAGCCTAAATCGCTAATCATGATGCGATTCCACACTCCAGTAGCAAGCACATCTGCCATACCAGAGCCTAGATGAAAAAAGCCAATCTTAAGATTGCGGCCTATTGAGAGGTTTTTCTCGTCGCGTTGCTCATCCATTGTGTTTTCTCGTTTTTTGCAACTTTTCGCAGATTTTCGAGAATTATATCAATAAAGTATCAAAGACTGAAGAAGATACCCGATAAAATGTGACATTAGCACAGCATCATCAAGCATGGAGATAGGTCAATTGTGGTACAATCTGCGAGTAGAAAAAATCATTTTTAATCTTGAAGAGGTTTATAATGGCAACCACTAGTCGCTACAAGAAAATAGTTGTGCCAGTTGATGGTTCTGGTTGGAGTGAGCGCGCCATTCCCCATGCTGCCGACATCGCCCGCGCAAATGATGCCGAAGTTATTTTATTGCATGTATTCCGCCCACCTGCTCACGAATTCACCGGAGAAATTGCGTTAGCAGGTCAAGATGAGCAATTAAATCAGTTACGCGAGCAAGCCAAGCAATATCTGATGAGCTTGCGCAACCAATTGCGGTCGCAAGACATAAAATGCCGTGTACAATTCATCGAAGGGCATGGCATCGCTAATTTAATTTGCGATTATGTAAACGAGGAAGATGTAGACCTTGTTGTAATGTCTACACACGGGCGTACTGGTTTAGCCCGCTGGCTATTTGGCAGCGTCGCGCATAAGGTGGTGCAAGGCGTTAAAGTGCCAGTGTTATTGGTGCGGCCAGACCGCGAAGATTAGGCGAACACAAAGGCGTGCTCAAGGGCACGCTTTTTGATTAAAGGGGTATTGGTTTTCTTGATATAAGCGCTGAAGCTCTTTCACAGCTGCCCAAGCCATTTGGCGCTCCTTTGGCGATAGGGCTAGTGCGGTGAATTCAGGCTCATCTAAAATGCGGGGTTGACCATCAGCAAGAATAAGGACATCAAGAGCAAGGTCATCAGATACCACATAATCCGCCCCAATTTCTGCAGGGCGCGTAATATTACAATACCAGCATTTGAAAGCCCCTGTTTG
>DAOTWU010000178.1:0-5488 GCA_034435735.1 Anaerolineae bacterium
ACAAACACGGGAGAAACAGCATGAACCAGTATGAAATATATCTGGCAGAAGAGCACCGAAAACGCATGGAAGAAATCGCCGAGCAAGAGCGTGAACTGAACAAAATGCGCAAAGAAAACGGCGAGAAGCGTGGATTGATCCAGCGCTTGCGTAATCGAGGCCGCTAAAGCCATCAGTTAACGAGAGAGACCTCATCTTTAGGTGGGGTCTTTTTCTCTATAAAAGTCATTTTCAAAGAAATCTTCAGCATCCATTAATTCCATGCGATCTGTAGTATCTCTAGGTAAATCAGGGATGCGGGGGCTATATAGCAAACCTGGACGATCATCATCTGGCAAATGCTCTTGCAGATGTAGCCAACGGTTAAGCTGGGCACAAAGTTCGGCACTGAAGATGAAAATAGATGCCATAAGATAGGCCCAGAGCATTAATACAATGACCGTAGCAATACCGCCATAGACAAATTGGAAGTTAGCTAAGTTGGTCAAGAACCAATCAAAGCCCTTTCGAGCCAACTCCCAACCTACAGCGCCAACCAGAGACGCCGTCCACACAGCATCCCAGCGCACATAGCGGGTTGGCACATAGCGGAACAACAGTGCAAAAATAACGATGTCCAGCCCAAATGGTAAGAAGATTGAGCCAATAGTTATCCAGATGCTAGGTGGTCCTGCTGCCGCCAATAAAGCCGCCACCAGCCGCAAAATGCCAGATGTGACGAACGATGCCATCACCAACATTACCAGAACGATAGCCATTAAAATGGCGAGTAACCGTTGTCGCCACATACTACGGCGAACTGGCACCTGAAAAATTGCTTCCAATGACCGAGTAATGTTTGAAAATAGGGTTGAACCTGTCCAGATAAGGACACCTAAAGCCGCAATACCAAAGGATGTGCCCTGTTGCAGTGCATCCTGCACATTCGTTTGTAAAAGCGAGATAGTATCTGGCGGTAGAAATAAATCGAGAGCACTGGTAATTTGTTCCTGCGCCACGGCAGGACCTAATAAAGAACTGATGATGACCGCAAAGAGCAGCGTTAGCGGGAAAACTGATAGCAATGAAAAATAGGCAAGTGACGCCGCGCGCTCGGTACCGTTTTGCGAAAAATTGGCTATCGCACGCCAGATATAATAAGGCAAAGCGCGAGTTGCGGGGCTGCGACGAAGCCACCAACGACGGGCGACTTTGGTATATTTAGACAATCTAGACCACATCCGCTTATACCTCATTTAGGATTATGACTATGAAGACACCTGTTATTATTTTTGATTTCGGCGGCGTTATCATGCAAACGTATAGCCGCACTCCCCGCCACTTATGGGACACACGCTTAGGACTAAAGATAGGCACCGTTGAACAAATCGTACACGGCAGCGAAAGCTGGCGCAAGGCACAGCTAGGTTTAATTAGTGTAGACGATTATTGGCAAGATGTTGCCAACCAACTAGGCATCTCGCAAGACGCGCTCATGCAATTACAACAAGACTACTTCAGTGGCGATAAATTAGACATCTCAATCATCAATCTCATTAAGCGACTACACAACACGGGGCACACTGTTGCCCTGTTAAGCAACGACAGCACCGCCCTGCGTCCAAAATTAACACAACTGGGTATCGACAGTCTATTCAACCCATTGGTTATCTCTGCCGAAATCGGTGTAATGAAGCCAGATGCCGCAGCTTACGAAGCAGTATTAGCGCGAGTGCCATGTAATGCACAGGACGCAATTTTCATTGACGACATGCCAGCTAATATTCAAGGTGCAGAAGCAGTCGGAATGAAGGGCATTTTGTACCGGCCAGGAATGGATTTGGAAGCGGAATTAGCGAATTTTCTAAAAAATTAAGCGGTATCTTGAAGCGCTATCTGTTATCATAAAAGCGTATTTATCTATTCGTCGCTTTTACAGAGAAGGGACAAAGTGCTATGCAAGATTTGCTGAGCAATATTGGTCAAGTTTTCAATATCTATAGTCCATGGGATGTTTTTATCTATGTTATTTTCTTCCTGAGCCTCATTACACTTATGCTCATCCCCGATAAAAACATGCAACCAACACTCCTCATGTCGGTGGTTTTACTTTTCTGCATCATCGATAAAGTTCGACCAGCGGCAGGACGGCCATGGAGCACTGGGGAATTCATCATGCCAGGTTTCGATGACCTAGGTTTTGGGACTTTGCTCATCCACATTGGTATGGCGATATTTCCCATCGTCGCGGGGACGCTTATCCGCGCGCGCAGTGAAAAACAAAAACGTGGCACACCTATGGGCATTCTCACCGGGATGATTGCTGGCGTTTATGCTATCGCGTTCTTCTTCTCAACTGGTGGTATTGGCGCTACCCCATTCTAAATATGAAGGCCGGAGCAATCCGGCCTATTTTTTACACTTCTTCAAACAAATTCCGCCGATTGAAAGGTGATAAGAGAAAGCGTTTAATGATTTTCGCGTTGGTCAGCCATTCAATATGCGTACCATTCTTTGTGTTAGCTAACATCCGCTCAACAAGGAACGGTGCAACGGTTTCCACTTTATCACCTAAGATGTTGAAAACACGTTGGGCGCGACGGCGTTCCTTTTCCGTGCCAGTATTGTTATCAAGCAGTAAATCAGTGACCACAATACCAGGGCCCAATGAACCAATTTGTACGGGCGTTGTAGCCGCTTCTTCGCTGAGGCCTTTGGTGAAGTAAGTCACACCATATTTAGAAGTACCATAAATCAACAAACCAATACGACGACGACCATTACTACCAAAGCCTTCCATATTGTAAATTTGGCCGCCGCCCTGCTCCAACATCCCTCTCATCGCCACATGTGAACCATTCATCAGGCCAATGAGGTTAGTTTGGATGATTGATTGAATTTTGGATGGCGATTGTTCCCAGAAAGGGTCTAAAGGGTTACCCAAGCCAGCATTATTCACCCAAATATCCACACGGCCAAATTGGTTTTTAGCTGCGTTCCATAAAGCCTCAACTTGTTCATAAACGCCCACATCGCAAGGCTGGCCGATGAATTTATCGGCATCAAATTCATCACTTAATTCTGATAGCGCACGTTCTACGCTAGTGGAACTACGCCCGCTAATTATCACACAATGACCACGCCGCAAAAATTCTTTTGCCAAGCCAAGACCAATGCCACGAGTACTGCCAGTAATCACAATGTTTTTCGCCATGTTATGTCTTATTCCTGTGCATTCAATCCTTGATTAACTGCATCTATGATAGCACCTTCGGCAACTAGTTGTATCATAGTGCGGATATAACCATATAACACAGTATCACGTTCAATGAAGGGGACATGGCGTCGAATCAATTGATACGCGTGGCGTGTACCACGCCCTAATTGCGCATTTTCACCGTGTATATCACGACGAAATTCCACACCCTGTGCCGCTGCCATTAATTCCAACGCAATGATACGTTCGACATTATCATTGATACGGCGTGCCTTGAGCGCTGCAGTCGCTCCCATACTGACATGGTCTTCAACATTGGCGGATGTGGGGATGCTGTCTACACTGGCGGGATGGGCAAGCACTTTACTTTCGGTAGCCATTGCCGCTGCTGTGTACTGCACAATCATAAAGCCAGAATTTAGCCCGCCTTCACGGGTGAGGAAAGCGGGAAGCGTTTCCGCATTGGATGCTTCATCAATTAACCGCATGATGCGCCGTTCGGAGATATTGCCCAGCTCGCTCATCGCCAAACCAAGATAATCCATAGCAATAGCTAACGGCTCACCATGGAAATTACCTCCGCTCAATACATCTATCGCCCCACTCTCTTCATCAATGAAAATCAGTGGGTTATCCGTCACAGCGTTGAGTTCAATTTCAAATGCCCAGCGACAATAAGCGATTGCATCGCGCACTGCCCCATGTACCTGTGGAATACATCGCAAGGTATAAGCATCTTGAATATTCTTAGGGTCATAACCACGCGTAAAATCGCTATCTGCAATTAGCTGGCGCAGGTAGCTGGCACACTCTTGCTGGCGGGGAAACGGGCGGAGCGCATGAATACGTTCATCAAAGGCCTGCGGTGTACCATTTAGGGCTTCAAGACTCAAGCAAGCGGCAATATCTGCTGTTTGCATCAAACGCTCGGCACGGGCAGTTTCTAAGACGCCGAGCGCGGTCATTATGGTTGTACCGTTGGTGAGCGCTAGCCCCTCTTTGGCGGCCAATGTTACGGGAGATAAACCCGCGCGCTTTAGCGCCTCTAGGCCGGGGAGGATTTCGCCTTGATATTCGGCTTCGCCTTCGCCGATAAGCACCAACGCCATATGAGCCAATGGAGCGAGGTCTCCACTAGCACCCAAAGAGCCTTTTTCTGGAATAACAGGATGTACGCCCTGATTAAGCATATCTAGCAGTAACTGTAACGTTTGTGGGCGGATACCAGAATGCCCCATTGCCAACGTATTGGCACGAATGAGCATAATAGCGCGAACAGTAGGCGTATCAAATGGCTCGCCCACCCCTACAGCATGACTGACCAAAATATTGCGCTGTAATTGTTCAACTTGCGCTCTTGGGATAACACGGTCTTTGAACGCACCAAAGCCTGTGGTGATACCATAGGCAACGACACCATCATCTAATAGTTTCTGTACCGCATCCGCAGCGCGCTGCACTTTTTCCAAAGCAGAAGGCGTTAAGCGCACTTCAGTTTCATCAGGCTTACTATAGGCCACTGCAAGAACTTCTTCAAAATTGAGACCACGACCATCTAAGAATATCGTTTGCCGCATTGCAACGCTCCTATATGACCTGTTGGCCGCGCTTAAAAACAGCTTCAACCAAATTTACACCGAATTGGTAAGCTAGATGGCGATAATCAGTTGTGTCAATAATGAGGAAATCCGCCCACTTTCCAACCTCAAGCGAACCAACCTTATCTGCTAACCCAATAGCGTAAGCCGCGTTAATTGTCGAAGCAATAAGCGCTTCTGATGGCAACAATTTTTGATAACGGCAAGCAATAGCCATCGCCATAGGCATGGACGGACATGGTGCACTGCCAGGATTAATATCTGTTGTCAAAGCCAAGGCAGCACCACTATCGATTATTGCACGAGCATCAGCAAAATGAGTGCTCCCAAGGTTGAAGTTCACAGTTGGAATGACAATAGCCACCGCATTAGATTGGGCAAGTGTAGTTATATCTTCGGGTGGTGTTGCATCGAGGTGATCAACGCTAACTGCACCAAGAGACAAAGCCATAGGCACGCCACCAAGATGAACAAACTCATCAACATGCGCTTTAACCTGCATCCCCAAGCGTTTACCCGCATCCAGAACGCGGTGAGATTGCTCTAGGGTAAAAACACCTTCTTCACAAAATACATCAATGAAAAAAGGGATGTTTTGGGCAGCAAAATGCGATTGTTGATACCATGCCCACGCTTGTGGCAACATATCATCAATGATGAGCTGAATATACTCATCAGCACGCCCTTCATATTC
>DAOTWU010000179.1:0-6958 GCA_034435735.1 Anaerolineae bacterium
CTGAAGCATCCGCATAGCTTAACCCATAGCCATAAGGGAACAAAGGCGCATCGCAGCCTTCTGTTGGCAAGTTATCAAAATCAAAGGGCAGTTGATCAACAGTGCGCGGCCAAGTATAGGGCAACTGGCCGACAAAATCGCGCTCGCCCAACAGCACATCGGTAATACCCGCGCCTTCCGTTCCGGGCAGCCACGCCGCCACCCACGCATCGGCCAGATTGAGGTAGCCGTCAATAATCAACGGACGCCCAGAATATTGAACAACGATGAGCTTATCGACCATCGTGCGCAGAGTAGCAATCAAATCGCGGTCGCGCCCACTCAATTCAAGGTCAGGGTCATCGCCCTCAAATTCGGCATAGGGGCGTTCGCCAACAACCACAATACCAACATCGGCGTGCTCCACATCGAAGCGACCGCGTGGGCTGAAGCGCAGTTCAACATTTTCGCCCAAAGCCGCCTCTAACGCAGCCAACAAGGTTGTGCCTTCGGTGGCGTTATTGCCATTGAAGCCCTGCCACTCAATCGACCACCCGCCGGCCTGCATGCCGAGGTTATTCGCACCAGAACCAGCCACCAGCACAGTTTGCGCGGCATCAGCATCGAGGGGCAACGCCTCGTTTTCATTCTTCAACAAGACAAGCGATTGGCTAACGGCTTCCCGCGCTAGTGCACGGTGTTCTTCAGAGCCAACACTGGCCTGTAACTCCGGGTCGCCGTAGGGGTTTTCGAATAGACCTAGCTCGAACTTCACCCGCAAGATATTGGCAACGGCCTCGTCAATACGCGCCATCGAAATATCGCCATTAGCCACTGCTGTGCGCAGCGTTTCGATAAAGCGCTCGTAATCATAGGGCACCATGTTCATATCGATGCCGGCGTTAATCGCCTGTACAACAGCATCATAGTAATTAGGGGCAATGGTATCAATGCCGCCCCAATCGGAGACAATAAAGCCCTGGAAGCCCATTTCCCCACGCAGCACTTCTTGAATGAGATAGGCGTGGCCGTGCATGGGTTCGCCATTCCAACTGGAATAGGAAATCATGATGCTGCGCGCGCCATTATCCAAAGCGGCATAATACGGAGCCAGATGAACCGCCCGCAAAGTCTCCTCATCCACTTGCGTGTCGCCACGGTCTAGCAATGCGCCACCCAGCGGAGATGTGCCATAGGCTGTGCCGCCATCGCCCACAAAATGCTTAGGTGTGCCCAATACCGTCAACGGGTCATTGAGCGCATCGCCCTGTAAGCCAACGAGCATGGCACTGCCCAACTCGGTCACGAGTTCAGTATTTTCGCTATAGCCTTCATAAGCGCGCCCCCAGCGAATATCTTGCGGGACGGCCAAAACAGGCGAGTAATTCCAGTAAATGCCGGTGGCAATCATCTCCAACGCCGTCACTCGCCCAATTTCGCGGACGAGGTCGGGGTTACGGGTTGCGCCCAGCCCCACATTATGCGGGAAGAGCACCGCACCTGCGACATTGCTATGGCCATGAACTGCATCCACGCCATAAAGTAAGGGAATGCCCAAACGGGTGGAAAGCGCTGCATCTTGATACTCGTGCACCATAGCCATCCAGCCCTCAACGGTGTTATTCCCCGGCGGATAACCACCGCCACCGCTGAGCACTGCACCAATTGTATACTCCGTCACAGCAGCGGGAGAGATGCTGCCGCGCTCTATCAAAGTCATCTGACCGAACTTCTCATCGTCAGTCATCCGCTCCAACAAATCCGCCACCCGCTCCTCAATGGGCAGGTCAGGGTTTTGATAGGGCAAGACATCATCCTGTGCGGCGGCGCTGACGAAGAACAGTAATGCAGTCATCAGCGTAATGAGAAAACGCAATTTAACCATATATATTTCCCCTGTCTCTAGTTTTGAAGCCATAGTGAAACCGGTTTCAAAACACGTTAAAAAAACACTTTGTGCGCTTCATCCCGAATGCCCCCAATTAGGCCAACCGGGATATTCACCGGAATTATAACAAGCCGCCACCAATTTGCCCAATCGATGGTATATAAGGTCAACGCCCCATCACTATACTCGCTATAATGTACCGTAACCTCTTTCCAACCTCTGTGTTTATGCACTACAAGGCCGCCTGAAAAACAAGCATCAGGCATTTTTCATGACAACTTTCACGTTTAAGTAGTGCTTATATCGTCGCTCAAGGGTTTATGCGCTACACTGGAAAGTTAGGAATAAAGAACGCCTTTCACCAGAGGCATTGGCTTGTTTGGCGCATAAGGCGGGCGTATTTTATCCGGTGATGGAGTAAGGATTGCGAAGCTATGTCTACTATCACGAAGCAAGAAGCATTAGATTATCACCGGCGGGGGCGCCCCGGAAAAATTGAAGTGACCCCCACCAAACCTCTCACCACACAGCGGCATCTCTCGCTGGCCTATTCCCCCGGCGTGGCCGAAGCAGTAATCGCCATCGACGAAGACCCCTTACAAGTTTACCAAATGACCGCTAAAGGCAACCTCGTGGCGGTTGTCTCTAATGGTACGGCCATTTTGGGGCTGGGTAATCGTGGCCCAGAGGCTTCTAAACCGGTGATGGAGGGCAAGGGCGTATTGTTCAAGCGCTTTGCCGATGTCGATGTCTTTGATATTGAAATTAACGCCCAAACTGCTGAAGAAATTATCGCGGCGGTGCGCGCTATTGCCCCCACATTTGGCGGCATTAACCTAGAAGATATTAAAGCGCCCGAATGTTTTGAAGTTGAAGAGCGCCTAAAAGAACTTTTAGACATCCCCGTTTTTCACGATGACCAACACGGCACGGCAATTATCTCCGGCGCTGCCCTGATTAACGCCGTAGAGATTACCGGTCGCAATATGGAAGATTTGCGCGTTGTGGTCAATGGCGCGGGTGCAAGCGCCATCGCTACCGCCAAGTTCTATGTCAGCCTTGGTGTGCGGCGAGAAAATATCCTCATGCTAGATTCGCGCGGCGTCCTCTATAAAGGGCGTGAAGGCATGAACAAATACAAAGAGCTATTCGCCGCCGATACCGACGCCCGCACGCTAGAAGATGCAATCGAAGGTGCTGATGTCTTTGTTGGCCTCTCGGTCGCTGGCGCATTGAAGCCAGATATGGTCAAGAAAATGGCGGAAAACCCCATCATCTTCGCCTTGGCCAACCCCACGCCAGAAATCATGCCAGAAGAGGCGCTGGCCGTCCGTCCGGATGCTATTGTTGGCACTGGCCGCAGCGATTACCCCAATCAGGTGAACAACGTGCTGGGCTTCCCCTTCATCTTCCGTGGCGCGCTAGATGTCGCCGCAACGACGATTAATGAAGAGATGAAACTCGCCGCCGCCCACGCGCTGGCAGAACTCGCCCATGAAGATATACCCGATAGCGTGCTCTCGGCCTATGGCTTGACCTCGCTCAAATTCGGGCGGGAATACCTCATTCCCAAACCGCTAGACCCGCGCGTGCTGCTCTATGTTGCGCCAGCCATCGCCCGCGCCGCCATGGAGAGCGGCGTCGCCCGTATTCAACGTGACCTCGACGAATATCGTGAAGAACTCATCCGTCGACAGGGCACAGGGCAACGGGTGCGCAACGACATCATCAACCGCGCCAAGAATGGACCGCGTAAGCGCGTTGTCTTTGCGGAAGGCGAAGAGCCGAAGATCATTCGCGCTGCGGCGCAGGTGGCTTTTGACGGTATCGCCGAACCCATCCTCATCGGCGACCCGCAGGTTATCCGCGCCCAGATTGCAGAACTCGGCCTTGATTTTGACCCTGAAATCGTCAATCACAACAATAACACCACCCGCGAAAACTATCAGGCCATGCTATATGAGTTGCGCCAGCGCAAAGGCGTCACCATGAAACGCGCGATGACCCTCCTGCGCGACCGCAACTACTTCGCCATGATGATGGTCAAAGCGGGCGATGCCGATGCCGTTGTTAGCGGCCTCACTTATGAATACCCAGAGGTTATCCGCCCTGCGCTACAAATTTTCGGCACGCGCGAAAATGCTACCCGTGCCAGCGGCATTTACCTGATGATTGTCAAAAATCGCGTCTATATCTTCACTGATGCCACGGTGAACATTGACCCAGATGCGGAAACACTCTCAGAAATCGCCATCCTTGCCGCCGACTTCGCTAAAACGTTGGGGATTGAGCCGCGCGTGGCTATGCTGTCGTTCTCAAACTTTGGCAGCACGCCGCATCCCTTCTCCGAGAAGGTGCGCAAGGCGGTGCATATCGTACAGCAAAAGCGCCCCGATCTCGCCATTGATGGCGAAATGCAAGCAGATACTGCCGTCGTTTCCGAGATTATCGAGAACCGCTACCCCTTCAGCCAAGTTAAAGATGCCAATGTCCTCGTCTTCCCAGACCTTGGCTCGGCCAATGTGGCCTATAAATTACTAGACCGCCTCACCGATGCCGAAGCCATTGGCCCCATTCTGTTGGGCATGGGCGCGCCCGCCCACGTGCTACAGGCCGGTGATGATGTGGAAGATATTGTCGCCATCGCAGCCGTCGCCGCTTTAGATGCCCAATTGCGCAGCTAAAGTAGGCTCTCCTTATAGGGTAACGGGGCGTTCGTCAATAGGCGAGCGCCTCGTTTTTTATTCATCGTATTTGAGTGGCAATGGTGGTTGGTCAACATCAGGGGGAGTAATCGGGAATTGCATGAAATCGCTGAATTTCTCAAGTTTTTTATCATAAGTGAAAAAACGTCCTGCGCCAACAAATTGTGCAGAGATTAAATGTATAGCATCATTGGGTTTAATCACCAGGCGGTTAGATATAGCATACCTGATGAGATTTCTAGCCTTACGCGCAATAACTTCATTAAAATCAATAAACTCTAGTAAACTTCTGTCATTCCACAACAAATCGAGCTGTTCATCGATATTTTCATCCAAAACTCCACGACTGCGCTCTGCAGCAACATGAGACACTTCCGTGATACTCAAAACAGAAGTGACGAGTTTCAAATAAGCGTTTTGGGTGACCTGTGCAAATAGGGTATCTATAGTCTCTACACGACCTTCTTCGCTATTGAAATAGGCAAGAAAAACATTCGCATCACAATACCAGTAACGCATATCAGGCATCGCGCAATCGCCTTATGCTTTCTTCAGCGTTTTCATCACCCAAAACACGCACAAGCGCCCCCCTTGCCTGCTTATAATCGCCAGATTGAAAATCGGCAACAGGTTGAATGTCCGTAATTTGCCGAACACTCACAGGTTGTCCAGTATCTCGGCGGCGAGTTACCTTCCCACTCACAATCACATCTTTATCCCAAAGCTGGGGTAATTTGTGCCGCCAATCTTCTGTGAGGTAGCAGATAACGGCTTTATCAAAAAGCGCATCATAGACTGTAATGCGCAATTGGCGGCGGCTACTGATAGATTGCATGCGCCCCTTTAACGTTCCCCAACTCACAACTATTTCGGGCATCGGAGTAGAGAGGTCTAATGGCTGCAGGATGTAATCGCGTTGGTTAACACTGAAGCGCATCCCCTCAATACCGCTTTCACGGGTGAAGTTGGCTAACTTTTGCGCTTGTTTTTTTAGCGCGGCGGAAAACTGAAAGGGATTACGATTATCGGTCAAAAACCGAGCCACCGCTTCAAAGGCTTCAATGACAACCCTTGTCGCTTCCGTTTTGGGCGATTGTGGCTCAAGTATCATGATGGCACTACTAAACTGTAAATCTGCCAATCGCCAGACAATCTTTTCTTCAGGTACGGTCTCAACGACTAATTGCTCCAACAAACCCTTAAAATCATTAATCGCTGTACTGAATTGGTGAAGTTGTATATCACCATCAATCGCAAATTCAATCAATTGATTGTTCATAGCAGTTTACTTCGCCTAAGAACGTCTGTGGTTTCATTATACTCCAACACCCCAAAAACTTGTGATGTTCACTAAACCGCATACAATGGAAACACATAGCTATTCTGATGGTGAAGGTTGTAATTTCATGCGAAGTCAACTTGAAACAGGCATTACCATGCAACAAATCAGTGAACACGTCTGGATTATCCCCAAAAATCCCGACCCGTGGGCAGTACAGCCCAATGTCGGCGTCATTATTTTGCCAGACCAAACTATTTTGGTTGATGCGGGGAACGGCCCTAAACAAGCACAAAGCATCATGCGCGCCCTCATCGCCATGAAAGCCCCACCAGTGCGCCATGTTATCTACACGCACCACCACTGGGACCACACCTTTGGGGGCGATATTTACGGGGCGAATGTCATTGCCCACCAGCGCTGTTATGAGCACCTCAAGCGCCAAATGACCGAACCATGGTCAGATGAATATATCGCTGAGCGCATCGCCGAATTGCCAGAACTGGCACAGGGCTTTCGGGCATTGGCCAACGCTATAGATAGCTGGGCATATTTCCGCCTCCGCCTCCCCACCATGACATTCACCAAAAACCTCACATTCCACTTCGATACCATCACACTACATCTAGAGCATATCGGCGGGCAACATGCTGATGACTCTATCACTGTGCACGTGGTGGAAGACCGCGTGCTCTTTTTAGGCGATTGTTTTTACCCCCCAATCCCGCCCCAACGCAAACCAGACGACACATTAGACGCCGCCATGCTGAAAAAGTTGCTCAATGATAATATTTCCTGTTATATTGATGGTCATGGTGAACCCTTCGGCGAAGAAGGTATTTACCAGCGTATTGAAGAAGCCGAAAAGGGGAAATAGACTGATGATAGAGTCTTTAGAGCAACGGGTTGCCGAAGTGCGTGCCCGCTTCTTTCCGATGACCTTGCCCGCCGATGTCATCGTCCATCCTGTTGATGCCGATACACTCGAACAAATAAAATGTGTCATTGCGCCCCGCATCTTCCCGCATGATGGCCAATTGCGCCGCTTTCGTACGCCACCAGAGCGCGAAGCCAACCTCCAACTCGTCCGCGATATGTACGCCCACC
>DAOTWU010000180.1:0-3969 GCA_034435735.1 Anaerolineae bacterium
GCTTTTGTTGGCGAGCAATTTGGGGATGATTATGAAGAGTTAGTCACTGGGGATGCAGAATCGTATTTTAGAGAATTGCCCAAAAAGCTAAAACCGGGGCGTTTACCGGGCGAAGTAGAGAGCTATCCGCCCCTTGTAATCGTCGGGATGGCTGTTTTAATTTTGATGAATCTCGGTGCTCTGGGATTTGTTATATCTCGTCTAAGTGGCTAAACAGCGACTGGACAAAGTAGAGAGAACATGATACTATCCCATCCTACTGTCGGCTGATTAGAAACGATTTTGAGGCAAAATGGCTAATCACAAGTCTGCGTTAAAACGCATTCGCCAGAACGCTAAACGCCGCGTCTATAATCGTACTTATCGCGCACGTGCACGCACCTTCGTGAAAAAGGCGCGTTTGGCCATCGGCAGTGGCGACCTGGAAGCCGCTCGTGAAGCGACACGCCTTGCGGTGAAAGACCTGGATATGGCCGCCAGCCGTGGGATTATTCACAAGCGTAATGCTGCACGTCGTAAAAGCCGTTTGATGCAACAACTGGCCAAATTAGAGGCGGCTAAATAGCGTTCTCGGTGAAATCAACCAACTACGAAAGGCCCGACCAACTACGGTCGGCTTTTTGTTTTCCTATTTCTTACTAGAGCGTTTGCCATTGGCGCGGGTATCTACAACATCCAGATAGTACCCTACCCCGCGCTTTGTCTTGAGTAAACGCGGACGCCCTTCTGCCTCCATAGCCCGACGCACACTAGAAATATGGACATTGAGGGTACGGGTATCTTCTACATACTGGGTATGCCAAACTTGCTGCATCAAGTCCTTTTTGTCAAAAACCTTGCCTGGATTTTGCAGAAAGATTTGCATGAGGAGGGCTTGTTTCGGAGTGAGTTGTACCTCGCGGCCATAGGCGCTAAACATTCGTGTTTGGGGGTCTATAGAAAACGGGCCACAATGGATAAGGTTGTTCGACTCCTTGGGAAGTAACCGTTCAATAGCATTGGTGAGTTTACGGGGAGTAAAAGGAAGCATAAGAACAACATCAGCACCGCATTCACGCGGCTTATCAGGGCCTTCATGAATGTATACTAATGGAATATCGGGCAAAGCCCCCGCAATTTTATCGCAAAGGCGTTCACCAGAAGTGCGCATCACAACCGTGTCTAACACGATTACATGGGGATAATCACTATCAGCAATAGCTAAACCTTGTTTGCCACTTTGGGCAATAGAAACGCGATAACGCTTTTTGAGTGCAACTACAAAAGGTTCACTTTGCTTCTTTTTATAGCCGATGAGCAATACATGGTATTGCTTCACCGATAGTTCCCCCTTGAACACCTTATTCAAAAAACCCTCTCCAACAATAATGACTTAACTCGTAAAGGGCTAGCAACAAATGCCAATTAACGGCATAATCCCACTCAAGTAAACGTCGGTTGGTACGGTGTCCGCCAGAAATATCGCCACACCTACGATTAGGTTAAGGGCATCTCATTCAGTTGGGCTACACACCGATGAGGCCAAGAACAGGTTGCTTTGGAAGTTTTACCATGTTCACCAAAAGGCCCGAGGTAGGATGACAACCGATGTTGCTTGTGGAACTTAAAGTAGCAAGGCGATTATAGCATAGAAGGGAAAGCTACGCATAGCGCGTGCTTTATGTAGATTCAATGAAAACATTGGTTGAAAAAATTAATCGAACACTCTCATGGAACCATCTGGATGCGCTAAGTGAGCGCGTTATCGACCATGCAATTACTATTCAACAAATCCCAGCGCCAACATTCTTTGAGGGGCAGCGGGCGACACTCATCGCGGAAACTTTTCGCAAACTAGGGCTAGAGCAAGTTGACGTTGATGATCGCTACAATGTTTATGGATGTTTAGCGGGCGAAAATAGAGCGCGCCCAGCAGTGATGCTCTCTGCCCATAGCGATACAGTGTTTCCACTGGAAACTGATTTGAAAGTGCGGCGAGAAAATGGTCGCATTTATGGCCCTGGATTAGGCGACAATAGTTTGGGGGTGGCGGCGCTAATTGGGGTGGCAGAATTCTTGAGCAATGAGCACATTCAACCCGCTTGCGATGTCTGGTTCATCGTTCCCAGCCGCGAAGAAGGACTAGGAGACCTTGGCGGCATGAAGCAAGCCTATGAGCGAATGGCTGATAAGATAGGCGCAGTCATTAATGTCGAAGGGCTAGCGCTGGGGCATATATATCATGGCGGTATTGCTGTAAGGCGCTTGCATATTACAGCACATGCACAGGGTGGGCATAGCTGGCTACATTATGGACGCTCCAGCGCCACACACGGCATTATTCAACTAGGTGCTTATATTTTAGGCTTAACACCTCCACAAAACCCGCGAACAACTTTTAATATTGGTATGATAGAAGGCGGACAAGGGATTAATGTCATCGCTACAGAAGCAGGCATGTGGCTTGATTTGCGTTCTGAGCGCAGTGAAGCCCTCGCTGAGTTAGAGGCAGAAGTTCATCAAGGCATTGCTCAATTAGCACGGGAGGATTTGCAATTCAAAGTGGAAATTGTTGGCGATAGACCAGCGGGAGAAATTGCCATCGATCATCCTCTTGTACAAGGTGCTATATATGCTCTGGCAATGGTCGGGTTAAAGGCAGGGCTGGAAACAGGCAGTACTGACGCAAATATCCCCTTAGCGTCTGGCTGCCCTGCTGTTACAATCGGCATCACGCGAGGAGGGAACGCCCATCGCCTTGATGAATACATTGAAACCGAGCCTGTTACGGATGGGATGCGCCAACTCATCCTATTAACTGTGGCGACGGCAAAATACCTGACAGATTCCGTATCAACGTAGTTCATTTACCGCCGGAGGGTGAAGACTTATGCCAATCAACTTACTGGTTGCCGTACCACCGGAAAAAACTCAACGCTATACCCAGAACCTGGCCAATGCTGACCAAATCACATTGCGTATCGCAACGTCACATAAGGATGTACACAACCTGCTGGCTATGCGTGACCAGCCAACCGATGTACTGGCTGTTGATAATAGTCTTGGGGATACTTATGCGATGATTAGCGAATTACGCCAAACTTATCCCCGATTATTGATCGTTTTAATTGATGAAGATGCAGATTTCGGTCTACCTGGCAAAGCAGACGATTTAACAACTACCCCATTTCAAGATGATGACCTAGTCAAACGGGTGAAAAAATTAATGTCCGCCCGTATGACTGAAACTTTACGCTCTGATAGCTTGCCTGCTATACGCGATTTTTCGCGGGCACTACGCGGGGCAGTAGGACTTGGCGGCAAACAGCAAGCAGCAGTCGATAGTGCGCAATCATTGGGCTACGATTATGTTGGTTATTACCACATCACCAATAAAGATACATTGGAATTACAATTGCGGGCACAAGCAGGCCCGCGCCCTATACAGGCCGTTGCCCCTAAAAAAGCCACGTCTGATGATTTAATGACATGGGTCGTACAAAGCCGTCAAAGTCGTATTGCGAACTATGGCGATGCATTAAACCACCCCTTAGTGGCTAAGGGGCGTTTAGGTGCAGTTGCAGCTATTCCAGTGATGTTTGATTCGCGCATTTTTGGCGTACTTGTTGCCTGTAGAGACCGCCCAGAATCCATCACACAAGAAAATGTCATGATGCTAGAGCTTATCTGCTCACAATTCGCCGCAGCAATGATTAAAGAATTAAATTAAAGTTGCTGCAATACAGCGAGCGTGCGGTCAATCTCATCATGCGTGTTATAGTGGGCTATGCCTAAACGCAACATACCATGCTCGGCATAGCCCAAAGCGTTAACAATCTCCACAGCATAGTAGTTCCCGCTCCAAGCATAAATATGATTTGCCGCTAGATGTTGCGCCAGATAAGCCGGTGTATGCTGCTTATGAACACATGCAACCGTAGGCACACGCTGATGATAGCGTTCTGGCTCGACAATGCCCACAACTTGAAT
>DAOTWU010000181.1:0-6954 GCA_034435735.1 Anaerolineae bacterium
TATTGCCCCAGTAGATGCGCCTGCGAGGGAATTGCCAGCGCCAACATCGCCACCCATCCCAAACAGGGGATAATCACCAGAAAGCTCAGCAGGATATTGACCGCCAACGCACTCACTAGCCATTGGATGGTCTCACTGCTATAGGTCGTAATTTCGCCCCACAAGCGCCCTATTTGAAAGAAGCTGCTGCCCTGCCCTGTGGCTTGGTAGCGGATGAAGCCGCGCGCCAATAACGCCCATGCCAACAGGCCATAAGCAATCGTTAGCGGGAATAAGCAACAGGCCAGCACCAACGAGAATAGACCGGTGAGAATGGCGTTATTGATGCTGGAGATGGTGAAGGCGGTGGCGATAATCAACAGCACTGGCAAGTAATAGATGAACAGCGCCACCAGCACCGGCACGCCATCGGAGAGCCATTCGCTGTAGTGCGTCCAGCGGGGCATCGGCGGACGGACACCGCGCATGACGTTGCCGCAGATGGCCATACTATAGCCCAGCAATATCGCCAATGTGAGGAAGCCCAAGGGGAAGAGCACAATCGAGAAGGTGAGTAAAGCCGTGATGAGCAGTTTACCCGGCCACTCTACATCACTGAAGGGATAGGTGATAGCGCGTATAAAGTCCATCCACGCCCTCCTAAAAGGACATTGTTCGTTGCGCAAATTATGCGCGATGCCTCGTTTTTGGGCAAGTGGTTGGGAGGAAACACCCCAACAAATACCATTACGGTTTTTATTTCCAATGCGAACGTGTTAAAATAAATTCAAATGGCGTGATTGGTACGCTTAATTGATTGTCAGAGGGATTGATATGGTTGCCCACACTTCTTCTCATGCCGAGCCGACGCCGGAATTCATGGCGCAATGTCAAAAAATTCTGGAACGGTGGCGCGTCGGTGAACTGCCATTTGCCGATGCAGTGGCTAAGTTTTCTACATTGGTGCAACAGGCATCTCAAGAAGGGCATAGCGCCAACCTCGCCCGCGCTGAACAGCTTCTGGGCTATCTCCAGCATTATCGCGGCAACTATAACATCAGCATCATGCACAACGACCGCGCCCGCACCTTATATGAGCGCGTGGGCAATCGTGCCCGTGTGATTACACTCATCATCAATCAAGGCGAAAACTACCGCTTCAAGGGCGAGTATAAGCGCGCTATCAGCTTATATGACCAGGCTTATGGCGAAGCCAGCGAATTGGGCGATATTCGCTCCCAATCTATTGCCCTATTGAACAAAGGGCTGGCGCTTTTAAGTTTGCAAGAATACGATGCCGCGCGTGAAGCACTACAACATGCTTACACCCTCAGTGAGCAGTGGCCAGACCAGCACGAGGTGCTGCCAGATATGCAGATTGAAATTCATCATGGCCTCGTGGAAATTTTCCTGCATGAGGGCGATTATGAGGCGGCATGGGAGCAGGCAATGCTAGCGATGGCGGCGGCACGATTGGCCGATAAGCCCGTGCAATACGGTTATGCCTACCGTTTGGTGGCGCGCGTCTTGACCGCATTAGGGCAATCACCAGACCCCGCTTATACGGATGAGCCAGATGAGTATTTCCGCCGTGCGGTGGCGGCTTTCCGCGATGTGAATGCCGAGGGTGAGCTAGCGCGCACCATGTTCGAACATGCACGTAGCTTGGCCAATCGCGGGCGCAATACACGGGCAGCGCGTAAATTGCAGCAGGTGATGATGATTTTCACCAAGCTGGGCATGACCGACGACGCCGCACAAGCCGCAGAGTTGCAGCGCCAATTGCTCTAATCGCAAATCACTGGCGAAAGAAAAAGCGCAGTCGGACGAACTGCGCTTATGTTTCGTTGTTTTAGGTAGGAAAGACTAGGGCATCATTAAAACGCGCTCGATGCGTTCTAGTGCCCAGTCTATATCTTCGCGTTGAATGACCAGCGGCGGGGCAAAGCGGATGACGTTATCATGCGTCTCTTTGCACAGCATCCCCTCACGCATGAGCGCCTCGCAGAAGCGGCGCGCACCGCCTGCCTCTTCATACAGTTCTACGCCAATGAACAGACCGCGACCGCGCACTTCCTTAATATGGGGGCTTTCAATACGGCGCAGGCGGCCTAGCAGGTATTCGCCTTGTTCGCGGCTATTTTCAATCATGCCCTCTTCTACCAGCACCTTCAGCGCCATACGGGCGACAGCCGCCGCTAACGGGTTGCCGCCAAAGGTAGAGCCATGATCGCCAGGGCCGAACAAGTCCATAATAGGCGCATCCGCTAGCACGGCAGAAACAGGATAGAAGCCGCCCGATAGCGCCTTGCCGATGGTGACAATATCGGCACGCACGCCTTCCCACTGACAGGCGAAAAGCTGGCCTGTGCGTCCTAAGCCGCTTTGAATTTCATCGGCGATGAACAAGATATTGTGCTTATCGCAAATTTCGCGCACCCGTTTCAAATAGCCCTCTGGCGGCAGGATAACCCCGCCTTCGCCCTGAATTGGCTCGACCATGAAGGCGGCAGTGTTGGGAGTGATGGCGGCTTCTAGGGCATCAGCATCGCCATAGGGCACAGTTTTGAAGCCCGGTGTGAAGGGGCCAAAGTCTGCTTTATAGGCGTCTTCAGTGGAGAAGCCGACGATGGTAATTGTGCGCCCGTGGAAGTTACCCGCACAGGTGATGATTTCTGCCTGATTTTGCGGAATGCCCTTAACGCGGTAGCCCCAACGTCGCGCCAGTTTGAGGGCGGTCTCTACCGCTTCCGCGCCGCTATTCATCGGCAGCATTTTCTCATAACCGGTCAGTTCGCATAACTCTTGCGCCAGTAGCGGCAACTGGTCATTGCGGAAGGCGCGCGATGTCAGCGGCAGGCGTTGCGCCTGTTCGATGAGCGCCTGTTGAATGCGTGGGTGGGCGTGCCCTTGGTTAACAGCGGAGTAGGCACTTAGAAAGTCGAGATAGCGATTGCCGTCAACATCCCAGACCCAGATGCCCTCGCCGCGTGTTAGCACAACATCCAGCGGTTTATAGTTGCGGGCGTTATAGCGGTTTTCAAGGTCGATTAAAGCCTGTGTATTGGTTGTGGTTGTGTTGCTGGTCATATGCTGCCCCATGCTCAAATTGACAAGCGAGATACATTGTTTATATCCTACAATATAACTTGTGCATGTTATATAGCATGCTATGTGCATAATGTACAGGTGTGGCTGAAGATTTGCTTTTTGTTGCGAAGTGATGCGATTTTCTAACAACTAAATAGGGGGCAATCGCTGCGAAATAGCATATACTAGGGGCAGTGTTGAACGTTAAAGTGTTTATTTAATTCATGCTCCGGAGTTGCACAATGCGCATAGGAAAATGGGCGATTCTGGTCTTATTGTTGGCGGCATGTAGCGCCTTGGGGGGCGAACCCGCAGCGCAAAATGCCGGTGATGTCACTAGCGGTGGGGATAACCACCCCATCCAATGGAATCGTGACCCGTATTATGTGGTGTTTCGGGCCGATGTTGTTGGTGGCGATGATGCCGATGCGTTTTACCGTAAAAACGAAGTGCCGCCCTGCACAATTTATGGTGATAATCGCGTCGTTTGGACGGTGGAAAATAGCGAGGGCAGCGCTCAAGTGCTTTGGGACCGCCTCAGCGATGAGGTTATCCGAGAGTTCGTCAGCGATTTAACCGTAAACTTCCGCTTTTATACTTACAAATCGCGGGCGGGTGAGGAAATAACCACTGAGCTGCCTGTTATGGAAACGCTGACGCTAGGCGTGAACGATGTGATACATACCAGTGATAGCTTCTCCGATTGGCCGCCGGATTATTACGCCGATATTCTGGAGAAATGCCAATCCCTAAGCCAAACGCCGGTACTCTTTGAGCCAGAAGGTGCGTGGATTATTGCTGAACCGGTCATCTATGAGCCAGCCATCCCTAGCGTTATTTGGGATGCCGATGCTACTGGGCTGGATTTGAATATCTTGGCGGAAAATGGCGCGCCAGAATGGCATACGGATAACAATGTGCGCCTGCTATGGAACTTGATTCACGATAGCACGCCTGATACCCAATTCACACAGGGCGTTGATACGTTCTTAGTGGCCGTGCAAGTGCCTGGCGTCACTCGCGATGCGCCGCCACCACCTGCCCAATAATTAAGCTCGCTCAGATGGCGCTTTAATGGCTAAAGCGCCATCTTTTTATGGTGGGCAAAATTTTATTTCTATATAAGAATAGTCAACGAAAAACGTAAACGTTATCATAGAAAGCGGGCGGATGTGTTGACGTTGGCTTGTGAAAAAGCATAGAATCATTATAGAGAGAGTTTGTTATACAAATGTAGCAAACAGTGCGGCTTGTCTCTTTGGATTAACGGGCAAGCCGTTGTCTTGCATGAAATTATGCTATTTTTATGAGGAAATTTTTGGGAGAGGGTTTTACTGGTAGAAGCCTATGGCACGCGATTATTATGACGTACTCGGCGTAAGCCGTAACGCAACTGATGACGAAATCAAACGCGCCTACCGCAAGCTGGCGAAAAAATACCATCCGGATACAAACCCAGATAATCCGGAGGCTGAGGCACGCTTCAAAGAGGTGAACGAGGCCTATGAGGTGCTGCGTGACCCCGAAAAGCGCGCTCAATATGACCGCTTTGGCCCGCAATGGCAACAATGGGCGCGCAGTGGCGGCGCGGCTGGTGGTGGCGGCCCGCATGTTTATACCGATGTGGATTTTGGTGATTTTAGCGATATTTTCGAATCTATTTTCCGCGGCTTCGGCGGACGGGGTGGCGCTTCACGGGTAGACCCGCGTACAGCGATGCGGCGCGATGGGCGCGATATTGAGCAGCCTATCTCCATCACGCTCCGCGAGGCCTATGAGGGCACACAACGTATTGTCACCAAAGATGGCCGCCGCCTCAATGTGAATATCCCCGCTGGCGCAGATAGCGGCACAAAAGTGCGCCTCAGTGGCGAGGGCGAGCCGGGCATGAATGGTGGGCGCGCGGGCGATTTGTATCTAGTCGTCGACGTGTTGCCAGATAACCAGTTTGAGCGGCGTGGCGATGACCTGTACACCGATATTTATGTAGATGCTTTCACCGCCATGCTCGGTGGAGAGGTAGAAGTGCCTACGTTAGGCCGCCCGGTAAAGCTGAAAGTGCCGCCGGGCACGCAAAGCGGCAAGAAGTTCCGTTTGGCGGGCAAAGGGATGCCCATCATGCGCAAGAAAGGGCAGTTTGGCGATTTGTATGCCCGTGTGCTCATCACTGTGCCGCAGAAGCTCACCCCAGAGCAGCGCCGCCTCGTAGAGCAATTGCGCGATAGCCTGCGGAACTGAGGGCGGTGGCGTGTACAATAGGATAATTGATGATATGGCGGATGTCGCTATCAGGTAGTGGCATCCGCTTTTGCGTTATAGCGCAGGTTGGGGCAATGTTCTGCAAGTGTCATGTGTTGGTGTCGCGCACTTGTGGTCAGGGTGGTATCTTGATACTATGCAGACAAATTGCCCACAGATTGGCCGATGAATACAGTGAAGAAGGTTTTGTTATGGCGAAATCAATCAGTTTGTTGACGGCCTTGCTCATGATACTTGTGGCGGCATGTAGCCCCGCCGCCCCGCCACCACAAGCGGTGGCATCTACGCCCGCCCGTGATTTATTGCTGAACTACAACGCACAGCAGCCGACGCCCGTGCCGCAGGAGATTATCGACGCCGCCGATGCCGAGTATCTGCTCCTCAGTAATATCTATGACCGCGTGACGCCGAGCGTGGTCAATATTGAGGTGACGCTCTCGGAAGATACGGCCAGCATCCTCATTCCCACAGGCAGCGGCAGCGGTTTCGTCTACGATACTGAAGGCCATATTGTCACCAACGCCCATGTGGTGCATGATGCAGTGGCTATTCGCGTGATTTTTAACGATGGCTATGTGGCAGAAGCGGAACTGATCGGCGCGGATAACTTCAGCGATTTGGCCGTTATTCGCGTGGATGTAGATAGCGAGCGGTTAGCGCCCGTTGTGCTGGGCGATAGTGACGCGGTGCGCGTTGGCCAGCGAGCGATTGCCATCGGCAACCCCTTCGGTCTGGCTAGCAGCATGACTTTGGGCATTGTCAGCGGGCTTGGGCGGCAACTGCCCAGCGCCGAACTGATTGACCTTGAATCGATGCGCGGCTTCCAGAACCCCAGCATCATTCAGGTAGATACGCAAATTAATCCTGGCAATAGTGGCGGCCCCTTATTGAATTCGCGCGGTGAGGTGATTGGCGTCAATACCGCCATCCGTACCGAGAGCGGCATTTTTGAGGGTGTGGGTTTTGCCGTACCTGTCAACACGCTCAAGCGGGTTGTGCCCGAACTGATTGCGCAAGGGCGCGTTGATTATGCCTGGATTGGTATTTCTTCCCGATCATCGGAAGATGGTTTTGGTGTAGCAGGTTTGGCCGAAGCGCTCAATCTGCCAGTGAATGCGGGCGTGCTGGTCTCCGCCGTTGCGCCAAATTCGCCAGCAGAGCGCGCTGGTTTACAAGGTGGCGATCATATCGTGACAGTGCGTAACCAGCCAGTATGTGCTGGTGGCGATATTATCGTGGCGATTGACGGCCAGTTTATTAAAGACATGGACGAACTGGTGCACTATCTAGTGATTAACACGCGCCCTGGCGATACGGTGAATTTACTGGTTGTGCGGGGTGATGAATCATTTGAAGTGCCGTTGACGTTGGATTCTCGCGATAATGCGACCGCGCCGCCTTCTAGCTGTGGCGAAGAAGAGTAATAGGGTAGGCCATTCACGGCTATATATGCTATATATATAATGAAGGGAAGGGCGTCTTTCTTCTGCAAAGACGCCCTTTTTGCTGCTTAAATGAGGGGAGCTTCTTCTAACTCGGCATAATCGCAGGCCAACTCTCGCCAGGCGCGCCCCAAACGGCGGAAGCCATCTTCAATGACTTGCGGCGTGTGTAGACTGTAGTTGA
>DAOTWU010000182.1:0-3050 GCA_034435735.1 Anaerolineae bacterium
TCAACATCTTGCCAGTTGATGGCGTATATTATACTGCTGTCGGCGCGCGCACTGTACGCGAAGTAGCTGAGCTTTATAAGGTAGATGACCCATATATCATCTTAAACTCGGAATTCAACAATTTGCGCGGGTTAACGCCGGATTCGGTCATCCCTAGCGGGGCGAAAGTGGTTATTCCCGGCGGTCAAGCTGAGCCGATTACGTGGAATGCGCCAGTAGAGACCGATGCCAATGGTTATGTGGCGTCGTTCGCGCGGGGGCAATCCGGCAGTTGTGGCACGGTGAACCCCTCTGGCGGTTCGTTCTGGACAAATCCCCTGCCGAACGGGACATTTGTACGCGGGTATAGTAGTTACCATCCCGGCCTAGACCTAGCGGCGCCAACAGGCACACCGATTTATGCCGCCAATAGTGGACCAGTGGTTTATGCTGGTTGGAATAACTGGGGCTATGGTAATCTGGTGGTACTGGCACATGGCCCATTTATGACGGTCTATGGGCACATGCAGAATATTCTGGTGCGTTGTGGCGAGACGGTGGTCGCCGGCCAGCAAATCGGCACAGTGGGAAGCACTGGCCAATCAACAGGGCCGCATCTGCACTTTGAGATACGTTATATGGGCGAAACCCAGAACCCATCTGGCACGCCCGGTATCGGCTGGTAATCCACTGCCAGTAATGAAATTAAAAACGCCCTGTCAATGCTGGCAGGGCGCTTTTTATTACGTTTGTATACCGGTTTAATCGACGCGGTGGCAAGCCGCCCAATGCCCCGGCGCGACCTCGATAAGTTCGGGGTCTGGCTCTTGATAGCAAAGGTCAAAGGCGACTGGGCAACGAGTATTGAAGTTGCAGCCAAGCGGCGGGTTGGCCGGGCTGGGTACGTCGCCCGTCAAAATGACGCGCTGGCGCTTCTCCTCAACCTCTGGATCGGGCACGGGCACCGCCGAGAGCAAAGCCTGTGTATACGGATGTTGCGGGTTGTCATAAACATCATCCGTTGGGCCAATCTCAACAATTTTACCCAGATACATCACCGCCACACGGTCACAAATATGGCGCACCATACTGAGGTCGTGAGCAATGAAGAGATAGGTCAGGTTAAGCTCTTCCTGAAGCTCTTCCATCAAATTAACAACCTGCGCCTGAATAGACACATCGAGCGCGGAAATCGGCTCATCAGCGACGATGAAACTCGGCTGGAGCGCTAGGGCGCGGGCGATGCCGATACGCTGGCGCTGACCACCGGAGAACTCGTGCGGGTAGCGGTTGATGTAATAAGGGTTCAGCCCCACCTTTTCCAGCAAGCTCTCAACATATTCCTGTTCTTCCTTACGGTTGGACATGATTTTGTGAATACGGAGCGGCTCGCTGACGATACCACCAACAGTCATACGCGGGTTCAATGAGGCGTATGGGTCTTGGAAGATGATTTGCATACGGCGGCGCATAGCGCGCAACTCTTCGCCTTTAAGTTGGGCCAGGTCTTTGCCCTCAAAAATCACCGCGCCATCTGTCGGGCGGTAAAGCTGGAGAATGGTACGACCGGTGGTACTTTTACCACAACCGGATTCGCCCACAAGACCGAGTGTCTCGCCTTTGAAAACATCGAATGACACGCCATCCACCGCACGGACAGCAGCAACTTGCCGCTGAATAAAAACACCGGAGGTGATGGGGAAATGTTTTTTGAGATTGCGAACGCTGAGGATGACCTCGCGGCCATCACCCGCTTGGCTTGCAGCCGTTGTTTCTGGTGCAGAACTAACCATGGTGTACGACCTCCTCCTGTTGGCGGATGTCAGCCCAGCAAGACATCAGATGGTCTGGCGTGCCTTCAGGAACGACATCGAGCGGCGGCTGTTTTTCCCAGCAGTCTTCTAAATTGAAGTAATCGCGGGTCTTACAGCGCGGGGCAAAGGGACATCCGCGCGGTTCAATGCGCATATCCGGCGGCGAGCCTTCGATTTGCTCTAGGCGACCACCACCAGCGGCTAAGTCCATACGGGGCAGGGATTTCAGCAAGCCTTTAGTATAGGGGTGGCGAGTATCTTTGAATACCTGTTTAATATCGCCCTGCTCCATGATACGCCCGCCGTACATCACCAAAATGCGGTCGGCGATACCGGCCACCACGCCCAAGTCATGGGTAATCCAAATCATGGCCATATTGAACTCATCGCGCAGTTGTTTGACCAGCTCAATAATTTGCGCCTGAATGGTTACATCGAGCGCGGTTGTCGGCTCATCGGCGATAAGCAGCTTGGGGTTGCACGACAAGCCCATAGCAATCATAACGCGCTGGCGCATACCACCGGAAAATTGGTGTGGATAATCATCCAAACGGCGATGGGCATCGGGAATGCCGACAAGGTCGAGCAGTTCAGCAGCACGACGCCGTGCCGCAACGGTATTCATGCCAAGATGAAGTTTCATCGCTTCGGTCATCTGTGTGCCAATGGTCAACACAGGGTTGAGCGATGTCATCGGGTCTTGGAAGACCATCGCAATTTCTGAACCGCGTACAAGCCGCATCTCTTCTTTAGAGAGTTTGAGCAGGTCACGGCCTTCAAAAATCACTTCGCCAGATTCCACCTTGCCGGGGGGAGAGGGGATAAGCCCCATAATTGAGAGTGCATGGACGCTTTTGCCGCTACCGCTTTCGCCCACCACGCCGAGAGTCTCGCCCTCGTTCAGGGTGTACGAAACGCCATTCACGGCATAAACCGTCCCTTCCTGTGTGTAGAACCTCGTGACGAGGTCCTTAACCTCCATAAGTACGCCCAACGGGAATGCCCTCCTTACAATAGCCTTCTTTGTTGAAATAATTTCGAATGTAGTGTTTTAAGCGCCCCATTCCCTTTTCGTCTTTGGTTCGCTTTTGTGTACCAACAAGAAACACTTGTCACCATACAATCACTGAGACAAGAGTTTTGCACAAGAATGGGGTAATTGTCAAGAAAACCACGAGTAAAATTAAACACATCCTCATATTAGAGAGGGGTTTTCTTAACGCACCGCACTAGAAAATTAAACTTTGCCCCGTATTA
>DAOTWU010000183.1:0-2779 GCA_034435735.1 Anaerolineae bacterium
GCTGGAGGAAAAACCAAATATAAAAGCGCCAACACCCCAATTACAAAAGCAAATACCGTAAGAACAAAAAGTAGATACCAGCTCCAACGCAGCAAACGAGGCCGCCCCTTTAACATGGCGATTAATTCCCAAAAACGCCAGTAGCGCCAACAAAACGCTGCCAGCTTCCCCCACCCCGCGCCAAACTAAATACCACACCGCCAGGGGCTAAAATAAATGTTGTACCATCTTTAGCGCGTTGTAACTGGGTGCTGTATGGCTGCTCCCACTCTTGTGTAGCCCACCCAATTCTTTGGCGAACGAGCGCATTTGTGCGCCAGAGCAAACCAAAGCCACGACGGGGTTGCCATGTATTAGGTGTCGGAGCGTCAGTATAAGCAGGGTCATCCTCTGGCATACCTTCTTCAAATTGGTCTATAAAAACCTGCCAACGTGGCAAAGCTGGGTCATTATAGAGCACATAAATAGTATCCTGTTGTTGCACCCAAATCATGTATCCATTTTGAAACTCTTGGTAAACCCCTTGCCCTGAGATAGGCGGGCTGAGTGGGCAATTGTTCGGGCGGGGCTGAATGAAAAACCATGTACTGTCACATACTTGCGGTAAGGGTTGGGGCACAGGGGCAGTAACAGCAATAATCACACTTGTGGGAAACTGTGGTGCAATTGCGGTATTGGTGACGGTTACAGTTGGTGTTCTCGTCACTGTTGGCGTTAAAGTGGAAGTTGGTGTCAAGGTTGGTGTTTTGCTGGGCGGCAGCGTCGGCGTCACTAGGACAAAGTCCGCTTCCACAGTAGCAACCTCTAATGGCGAAACCTGTTCAGCAGTTGCGCGAATAGGCGACGGTGTTGGGCTTAAAACGCGGGTTGGTAACGGGTCAGTCGCCGCAATAGTCACTTCTTGTACTAATCTAGGACCGCTATTTGAAGAACGGCCAGAATCTCCACAAGCAGCAGCAACTAGAACAATAATCATGCACCATAGCAATGTAGAATATTTGCGCATTCCAAGCCCTCATGTGCCATATACTGAGTTTTGATTGTAATCAGAAATATCATAAGCGCAATGCTAGGAGGTGGCGTTTAACCTACGATTGCCACTGGTTAAAAGCCCTAATCTAGGCAATAATTTAGGATATGTTGTTTCCCTGTGAACAATATTTTTTAAGGAGGTGACGCCGTGGTGGTTAACCACAAATGGTTGCCATCGCGGGTTATTGGCGGTTTGATACGCAGTTGATCACATCGATTTAACTTCACTCATCATCCGTATCAAACCACAGCACATGGAGAAAGCCATGTTTAAACCAGTAAATCCGCGTGTCAATATCCAAGAACTGGAAAAAGAACAACTTGAATTCTGGCGCCAACAACGCATTTTTGAGCGCACATTAGAAGAGCGCGAAGGTGCGCCAGAATATGTTTTCTATGAAGGCCCCCCTACCGCAAACGGTAAGCCCGGCAGCCACCACGTACTAGCCCGTGCTTTTAAGGATATGTTTCCTCGCTACAAAGTGATGCGCGGTTACCATGTCATCCGTCGTGGCGGTTGGGATACGCACGGTCTGCCAGTAGAAATTGCCGTTCAAAAAGAGCTTGGGCTAAAAAGTAAACGTGATATTGAAGAATACGGTATCGCCGAATTCAATGAGCGTTGCCGCACGAATGTTTTCCGCAATATCACAGACTGGGAAAAACTGACCGAGCGCATCGCCTTCTGGGTAGACCTAGATAATGCTTACATCACATTCACCAACGACTATATTGAAAGCGTTTGGTGGATTTTGAAACAACTCTGGGATAAAGGGCTGCTCTATCGTGGTTATAAAGTTGTGCCCTATAGCCCAACATCTGGCACACCACTCAGCAGCCACGAAGTTTCGCTGGGTTATAAGGAAGTTGATGACCCCAGCGTATTCGTCCGCTTCCCACTACGCGATAAACCTGGCGTCTATTTACTCGCGTGGACAACAACACCGTGGACGCTTCCTGGCAATGTTGCGCTAGCCGTCAACGAGAATATTGAATATGTGCAAGTTGAAGGGCCAACAGAAGACGGCGAGGGCACAGAGCAACTTATCCTCGCTGCTGCGCTCATGGAAAAAGTTCTAGAAGGACCAGAGCACTATAAAGTCGTCAAACACATGAAGGGCAAAGATTTGCTCGGACTGCATTACAGCCCACTGTACACATTCTTGCCTGTAGACCAAGACTATTGTTATGTCGTGGCTGGCGATTTCGTCAGCATCGAAGATGGTACAGGCATTGTGCATATGGCGCCGGCATTTGGCCAAGATGACAAAGATACCGCCGATAAATATGGCTTGCCGATGCTGGTTACTGTTGGCGCTGATGGCAAATTCATTGACCAAGTGACAAAATTCCGTGGGCTGTGGTTCAAAGATGCAGACCCGGAAATCATCAAAGACCTACGCGACCGCGGGCTGCTCTATCGGGTAGAAACTTATACACACAATTACCCACACAACTGGCGTGATGATACGCCACTCATGTACTATGCCCGCGAAACCTGGTTCATCCGCGCAACAGATTACAAAGACAAGATGGTTGCCCTAAACAAAACCATCAACTGGACACCTAGTCACATCCGCGATGGGCGTTTTGGTAACTGGTTGGAAGAATTAAAAGACTGGGCACTAGGCCGTGAGCGCTTCTGGGGTACGCCGTTACCCGTGTGGGTAGACGATGAAACGGGCGATATGATTTGCGTTGGCAGTGTGGAAGAACTCAGCCAGCTCACAGGTCGTGACCTCTCTGA
>DAOTWU010000184.1:0-4670 GCA_034435735.1 Anaerolineae bacterium
AATGGCAGTTTCAATCAAACGGAATGCCGCCAGATGTTAGAGTTGATGAGTGGGAACAACTTAGAGCGGTTGTTGCAAGCCGGGCTACCGCCGGGAACGCGCATATCACATAAAAATGGCTGGCTGGGTGGTACAGTTGGAGATGCTGGGATTGTCTTCCCACCCAACGGGCATGATTATGTAATTGCCGTCTACTTGTGGGAGGATGTGGAATTTCAAGATTTCACGCGGCTATGGCCTTTAGTAGAAGAAATATCTCGTGCGGCATGGAATTATTTTGTGCCGGAAAACCCGTTACTTCAACGACGTACAGATATTCCACCTACAGCGCAAGAATGTGAAGGCAACTATTTACCGCCATTTGAGTTGCTGGACTTAAATGATATTGACGGGTGGAAATCACAATAGCAACAGTTCAGCGTCGTTTTTCCATCACAAAACGATTGCGTTTGTTGGGGGTGTAGGTGTAAGAAACCTGATTCATATATTGCTTTACTAAGTAAACGCCCCACCCCCCAATACCACGCTCCTCTAACGCCTCTTTAGGGTTAGGGTCTGGCATTGTGAGAGGGTTAAATGGCGGGGCGTCATCTTCAATAATGATAACAAGTCTATCATGATGCAGCTGACAAATAATGTCAATAAACTGACCATCTTCACTTGGCGTATAGCCATGTTCAATGATGTTATTCAAAATTTCATCTAATGACAGTTCACAATGATATATGCTGTCATCTGAAAGGCCAACATTTTGAGCTGCTTCGATGACAAATTGTACCGCCTCCCTAATATTTTCCGTTGTAGCAGGAATACGCAGGCGGCGTTCGTTTGACATACTCACCCTCTCTCAATTTCACAGTGGGTAACTTAATAACTACTGACAGCATCTGTCTGGTTAGGGAAAATCTGCAAAATGGTATCTAAGCCAGCCATCTCTAAAACTTCGCTTACACGGGTAGACGGCTGAGCAATACGCAAGTCACCGGAAGCACGTTTAACCTTCTTCAAGGCAGAGACAATTTCTCTCAGGCCAGCACTACTCATATAATCTACATTGGCCAAGTCTAAAACAATATTGCGTTCGCCATCATCTATAGCAGAAGCCAATGCTTGACCAAACTCTAGAGCAGTTGTGCTGTCGATACGTCCTTGCACTTCAATCAGGGCTACATGATCTATTTTGGAAACATTAATGTTGAGCATCCATAAAACTCCTTACATGTAAAGCAAGAGCATTATAGCACAAACAAGTCTCTCAAACATCTAACTGACAATAGGTGGTTGTACCAACAAACATTATAATTGAGAATAGCGGAGTTGAAGCGACTATATCACAAATTGGAGAGGGGCTAATATATGGATGGGCAATATATTTTCTTTGTGACGGTGCTAGCTACATTGCTGCTCATTGTTTACCAACGCATTGAAGTGAAGCGGCGCAGGCTAGGGCTGGCATTGTTGATTATTGTTGGGTTGCTGCTTCGGCATAACGCTTTTTTGAAAGATTTGCACTCAGAAACACTGATAGGTATTGGACTAGGTCTATTCATCAGTTTCTTGTTCTGGCTAACAATAGGGCGATATAACCCTGTGGGCAGTAGTGACGAGATTAAAGTTTTGGGGATGGATGATTAAGGGGCATCGCATTAGATGCCCCCTTCGATACACTAGTTTATGAGTGGCTACTATTCGATAACGTCGATGGGGATAACATTATCTGCCTGTAGCATCACAACGCTGATACGGGCTGCTACAGCTTGAGCCAACTCATGGAAAGCCCTACCCGCTTCGCTATCAGGATGGGCAACAACAACTGGACGACCAAAATCACCACCTTGACGAACCTCTGCTTGCATGGGGATTTGCCCCAAAAACGCCAGATTACGTTCTTCGGCTAATACCTGACCGCCACCTGCACCAAAGAATTCGCCGACCATATTCTCAACGATACCCAGTACAGGCACTTTCAACATTTCAAACATGGCCACACTACGCAGGGCATCAGATACGGCCACACCTTGTGGCTGGGTGACGACAATAGCGCCAGTAAGCGGGAATGATTGGGCTAGTGATAGTGGAGCATCTCCAGTGCCTGGCGGAAGGTCGACAATCATGTAATCCAACTCGCCCCAATCAACGTCGGTGAAGAACTGGCGAATTGCACCATGTAGCAATGGGCCGCGCAAAATCATCGGCTTGTCCGGATCTGTTAAATAGCCTGTGCTGATGATTTTGACGCCATAAGCTTCAATAGGCACCATTTTGCCGTTAGCAACACGCGGACGCCCTACCCCAGTACCCATCATTTGTGGCAAATTGGGATTAAGAATATCAGCATCCATCAGGCCAACTTTCGCACCTGACTCGGCGAGGGCGACCGCGAGGTTTGTAGCAACTGTACTTTTGCCAACGCCACCTTTACCGCTAGCAACGGCGATAATACTTTTCATAGGCACATTGAGGCGGCCATGAATGCGGCTATCTTGGGGAACTTGGGAATCCCAGCGAATATCTAACTTATTGATGCCCTCGACCTTGCCAACAACAGCTTCGTTGCAAAGCTTCACGAAAACATCTTTAAGGGGGCAAGCTGGTGTAGTTAGAACAATGGTAAAGCGCGCAGTATCGCCTTCAATTTCTAAATCGCGCACCATATTTAATGATACAATATCCCGATGTAATTCGGGCTCAATGACTGTACCGAGAGCGGCCATTACCTGCTCACGCAAATCGCTCATGCTCACTCCTATCGTCTCACTTGATATTGTAGCGCAATAAACATAACGAAAATCAGCAAAATTGCCTAGATGCAGTTGGAACGGTGAGATGCCACGCGGTCATCATAGAGCGAAAATAAAAACCCGGCAGGGCCATTTGACCGCTACCGGGTGTGACATTTGACCCTAATTGGGTTTTACTCGCCGTCTTGCTTTTCCTGTGCTTCGCGCGCACGCTTACGAGCAAGAGCGGCCTCACGCTTAGCAAGACGCTCAGCTTTAGCTTTTTCAGCCTCTTCCGGAGAGAGCTGCTTCTTAGCGGGTGCGGCTTTCTTAGCAGCGGGAGCAGAACCAGCTTTAGCAGCTTTAGCAGCAGCACGTGCTTGCTTCTTCTTCTCTTTGATGACATCGGGATGATCCCAGCCACCACGTGCTTCCATCTCTTCATAAGCCGTAGTGGGGGCGATCGTCTTCCAGTAGCTCAGTGGTTTGGAAAGGCGATCTTTATCAAAGATATGATTGGAAGTGCGGTCATAGCTGGCCAATTCATAGTCATGATCCATTTTAATGGCATCAAAGGGGCAGAATTCAGCACAGTAGCCACAATTCATACAAATATCAATATCGATGAAGAAAGCCTGCGGCTCTGGTACTGGGCGGCCTGTATTCGGGTCTTGACCGCGTACAATCCAAATGCACTGTGGCGGGCAAACTTTCGCACAGATACCACAGCTTGTACACCAGATATGATCTGGACGTTCTGGGTGGTCATGATCTTCCACAACCAAGAACGGCACAAAACGAAAGCGCTCTGGTACAGCAATCTTCTCATCTGGATATTGAACTGTGATTGCGCCCTTAGCCTTTGGCCCCTGACGCACTTCAAAGTTGTCATCACGGCTATATTTACGGAAGCCGTAGCGAATATCATCGACATAGGTCTCAATGAAGTGGCGGAAGGTGACGCCGAGACCTTTCAATATACCCATTCCGTACATACACTCACCTCATTGTAGTAAGCGGGCAGAGACAATACCCCACCCGCATCTTCGTTCTAGCGGTCGGTTTCACCAAGCACGATGTCGATACTACCGAGAATAGCGACAATATCGGCAACTTTATGATTCCGGCACATTAATCCAAGCGGAGTCAGATTAATGAAGCTTGGGGCGCGAACATGGTAACGCCACGGGTTCTGTGGCCCTTTGGGGTCACCGGCAGAAACCACATAGAAGCCAAGCTCGCCCTTCGGATTTTCTACGCGGCCATAGGCTTCACCAAGCGGCACACGCGGAGTATGCTGCGGTTTACCTGCCATAATAGGCTCGCCTTGTGTACGTTCCAAGCGCGGGAGAATTTGCTTGAGGATGCGCACACTTTGCCACATTTCCTCAACACGCACCAGATAGCGAGCGTACATATCGCCTTCATCACGCACCGCAATATCGAAGTCCAATTCAGGATAGATGCTGTACGGTTCGGCACGGCGCACATCGTAGGGAATACCGCTACCGCGCAACAATGGACCAGCAGTGCTATATTGGATGGCATCCTCTGGTGAGAGGTAGCCATAACCAATAGAACGCGCTTTGATAATCTCGTTTTCAGTGAGATATTCTTCAAGTTCTTCGATAGTGCGCGGAATACGCTCGGTGATAAGTTCGGTGAGGTATTGCATAGTGTTGTAATCGCGCACCTTATCGTTGACAAGGTTAGCGACACTATGCAGGCGCTCTGGCAAATCTTTCGCCACACCGCCAAAACGCATGTAGTTACACATCATGCGGCTGCCAGCAACGGCCTCAAAGAAGTCGAGAATACGTTCACGCTCTTCAATGAAATACAGAACAGGCGTGAAGAACGCGCCAAGGTCGTTGAGCCAGAAGCCAATCGCCCAAAGGTGGTTCACAATACGTGTTAGCTCTGCCATGAGCACACGAATCACTTCGGCGC
>DAOTWU010000185.1:0-7176 GCA_034435735.1 Anaerolineae bacterium
TAGTACATGTTAAAAGGTGTAGCATGAAAAGAGGTTTAGACGCGCGTGTTTGTGTAATTGGGGCGGGGCCATCGGGCATTACTGCCGCCAAACATCTATTGCAGGTTGGCCTGCACAATGTTGTCGTTTACGACGCTAATGACCAAGTGGGCGGTAATTGGATTTACTCGCCAGACCCCGGCCATTCCAGCGTTTATGAGACCGCACACATCATCAGTTCCCGCCGTTTATCGCAATATCACGATTACCCCATGCCAGATGATTGGCCAGATTACCCCTCGCATCGCCTACTTTTGCAGTATTTTCAAAACTATGCCGAGCACTTCGGCGTGACGGATTACATTCGTTTCAATACGCGAGTCACTGCTGCCGTCAAGCAACCTGATGAGACGTGGCATATCACCCTTGATGATGGCACAACCGAAATTTTTGATTATCTACTAGTTGCCAACGGTCATCATTGGGACCCGCGCTGGCCAGATTATCCCGGCCAATTTAGTGGCGAGTATATGCACTCACACTTTTACCGCACCCATCTTCCTTATAAGGGGAAGCGCGTACTGATTATCGGCGGGGGCAATTCCGCCTGCGACATCGCTGTAGACATCAGCCGCCATGCCGCTTTTGTCGGCCTTAGTTGGCGGCGCGGATACTATGTTGTGCCCAAAATCATGTTTGGCCAGCCGCCTGATATTGTCAACGCGCGTCTGCAATGGATGCCGTCTTGGTTGCGCCAGCGGATTAACTATCTAGCGTGGCGTATTGCCGTTGGCTCTAATAAAGCCTATGGCCTGCCAGAACCAGACCACCCCATTACTTCATCGCACCCTATCATCAATAGCGTTTTGCTTCATCACTTGCGGCATGGCGAAGTGCACCCCCGCCCAGATGTGAAGTGTTTTGATGGTTCGCGCGTGGTTTTCACCGATGGCCGCGCCGAGGAATACGATGTGGTTATTGCGGCGACGGGGTATAAAGTGAGTTTCCCGTTCTTTGAAGCGGGCTTCTTGAATTTTGATGAGGGCGAAGTACCGCTATATTTACTCGTCTTCCACCCAGACCACCCCTCGCTGGCGTTCATTGGCCTCGTTCAGCCACAAGGTTGCATCTGGCCGCTGGCAGATACACAAGGGCAACTCGTTGCGAATTACATCGCTGGTAATTATGATTGGCCAGCGGATATACGCGACCGCATCGCGCGCGATTTAGAGCGCCGCCGCAAGCGCTATGTGCGCACGCCACGCCACGCGCTAGAGGTAGATTATCACGAGTATCAAAACCGCCTTTGGCGCGAAGTACCCCAAAACGCCCCCCAATGGGGACAGCGCAATCGTATACAATAAGGATGAATGTCCATGAAGTTACGCCATATCCTGTTACTGACACTTTCGCTGGTATTGATACCCGTTGGGCTGGCGCAGGATGTCCTGCCGCCCTTACCTTCTGGCGAGCAACTGCTCTATGTTTGGGATGGGATGCTTTATGCCCAACCCGTCGATGGTGGTGAGGCTGAGCCGCTTGGGGAGGGGCATCCGAATGTGCGGCGCGCCTTGCCACAACCGCTGGCAGATGTGCACGCCCTCACTGAAAGCCCGCTCAGCAACTTACCAGATGAAGGATATGGCTTTTATTATGGCGTGTGGTCAGCGGATAGGGCGCGCTTCGCCTATATCGAAATGGCGGAAGATGATACCGCTTACCGCGTTCATGCGTGGCAGGATATGCAGCCCGTGCTCACGCTGGCTTTTCAGGTGAACGCAGGGCAGGGCTACCTCATCCCCGTGGCATGGCTAGATGACGGGCGCTTGTTATTGCTAGAGCGCTATGACCTGCACACCTTGCACGACTTACGCCTGTGGACAATTGACCCCAACGCTGGTCAATTGGCTAGCGCCTACCGTGGCACATTGGCCGGTGCGCTACGGGGGCGGGCGGTATATGCGCCGTTAAGCCATAAGGTGTTTTTGGGCTTTCAGCCAGAGAGTTTGCAAAGCTATTGGTTTAATCTCAACACCATGCAGGTGGAAACGGCTTTTGCTTCTGTCCCGCCTTTAGAAGAAGCGGATAACGGCTCTGTTTTTGCGCCATTTCCCGTTTCAGTTGTGGGCATCATCGCCGCCGATACTCTGGCCGAATTTACCGAAACATATGCCGCCTTGCCGCCAGCTTCACGCCCAGAGCGCCCTACACCCTTCTTACACTGGCCGCTGCCAGATAACCAGCGCCATATCACTTGCTATCCCGATGATGCCTATAGCCGCGCCAACTTTGAGGCCACTTGCCCCGGATTGAGCGCGCCCCGCATGTATGAGGGGCATCAGGGCACGGACATCGGCGGGCGGCCTAATGGCTTGCCACTTGATACGCCCGTTTATCCTGCGGCGGTGGGCGTGGTGATTGATGTTCAAACCGAATGCGACGAGAGTAACCCCTCTTGTGGCGATGCCTATGGCAACACGGTTTTGATGCAACATGTGCGCGTCATTGCTGGTACAGCCACTGTTTGGTATAGCGGTTATGGCCATCTCAATAGTGCGCTAGTAGAGCCGTTTGCCGTCATCACCGATTTGACCGAACCCATCGCGCTCTCTGGTGCTACGGGCACAGGAGGCTCACATCTTCACTTTGAGGTGCAAACCATCCCCCGCCCAACAGAACGCTCGTGGGTAAATCCTTGGGATGCGTTTGGTGATAATAGTGGTTTTTGGCTGTGGCAGGCGGAAACGGACGAACCCTTAGCCGCCACTGGGGAATTAGAGCCGGTCATTGTCACCCTGTGCACGACATTTGATGGCAACAATATCCGCAGCGGCCCCGGCACTGGTAACCCAACAGTTGACCAGACACGGACGGGCGAAGACTATGAGGTGCTGGAGACGCTAGAAGTGACCGCTGGCCTCGCTCTGGGGGATTGGTATCGTGTGCGTTATAACAATGGCCAGAGCGAAGGCTGGGTCTGGTCTGGTGTGATGACCTGCCGCGAAGTGCGCTAGATGGTTTAATTAGCGCGCTCTTTAATGAAGTTCACGGCCTCTTCATAGCTATTAAACCACTCAATGCGCGCTTTCCCCATTGCTTGCAATAAGCGGGCGATATACGCGCTCAGGCGGTTTTTCCCCACAACTAGCCAGCATGGCGGGGTGGGGAGATTTTGGATTTGTAGCGCTTCAGTAAAGGTCAGGCGTAAATTGTAGTTTGGGCTTGCCGTCACATCAACGATAATGCAAACCTGTTCCCCAATTTGGTTAATATGCTCTCTGATGCTGGCAAAAGCCTTTAAGACATCGGCGTCATCAGGGCTTTTGCTCCACGCCATCAGCAAGTGAGGGTTTTGGTTTTCTAATGTTTCGACAATAACGGTGCTCATTGAAATATCCTTGTATGGGCGTAATGTTGTTTAATTTATAGTAAAACGATTTATGGGTGTAGACAAGTTATTGCAGGCGAAAAAATTGTGAAAAAAAGATAGGGGAAGCACAAAGGCAGATATGCCTATTACACCCGCCTTTGTGAAATATTTGTGTTTTCCGTTGTGGATGGGGTTAATCTTCGCTCAATTCGCAAGTCTGTAACTCAATCCAAAAGATTGATCCGCCTTCTGGTGGACAATGCACACCAATATCCCCCCGATGCAAACTGATGAGGTGTTTAGCAATCCACAGGCCTAGCCCAGTGCTGCTCTCGCCGGCAGTTGGCTCGGTGCTCAATTTACCGAACTCGGTGAATAGCATTTGCCGCTCATGGGCGGGGATGCCCGGCCCTTGGTCTGCGATGAATAGCCGCACCTGCTCCCCCGTTTGCTCGCCCCAGATGCGCACGGTGCTGTTCTTGGGGCTATATTTGATGGCGTTGCTCAACAGATTGCCGATGATTTGCCCTAGCCGTGCCGCATCTGCCCAGACTGGCGCGTCAAAGTCCTCAATTTGTAATTGAATGTTTTTGGAGACGGCCTGCGGGGTATATTGCTTGACCACATCCCACAGGATAGGGCTTAACCGCTGGCAAATCAGTTCTAGTTCCAGCTTGCCATTTTCAATGATGGCGGCATCTAAGAAGTTGCTGATGACGCCTTCCATCGAGAGGACGGTCATTTTAATGGTATCCAACAAATGTGATGCTTGTGGGTTGCCATTCACATGTTGGCGCAGCATGTATTCCGCCACACGGATATTGGTCAATGGCGATTTGAGGTCATGGGTGGCGACGCGGAAGAGCTTCATCCGCATATTTTGCAGCGTCAACAGCTCGTGAATAGTCTGGTTGCGCTTATCCATCAAGCGCTTGAGTTTAACTTGTGTCTCAACGCGCGCCTCTACCACATCGATATTTATCGGCTTGGTGATGTAATCATTTGCCCCCAGCCGCAAGCCTTCGACAACGTCGCTAGTATCCGCCAGCGCGGTGAGCAAAATAACGGGCAGCTCTCTTAAGGCGGCGCTCTCTCGGATGAGCTTGAGCACTTCTAGCCCGTTGATGTCGGGCATCATAATATCGAGCAGAACAACATCCACACTATGATTGGCCAACGCTTCTAGCGCCTGTGTCCCGTTCTCAGTGGCAATAACACGGTATTTGCCTTCAAACGAGCGTTGTAGTAAAGCGCGATTGGCATGATCGTCATCAACAATTAATAAGGTCGCCGGTTTCATAAATTTTGTTTTCGGGTGCTCACTTATATAAAATGTCCTTAACGTTAGTGTATTATAACCACCTCGCCCCTAAACAAAAAGAAATGTTTGTATAACGTTTGCTTGAAAATTGATACTGAATTGTCGCCCAGCCTTTTTCTTAAATGACGTTTAGGCGATGTTATCTACACTACCATTTCCCTAACTTGGCGATTGGCGTTAGAATGTATAGGCGAACGGAACAGACCGTAGGAGTGCGCAAATTTCATGGCTTACGGACGGTTGGATGTATTTTGGCCAGATGGTCGCTTCGAGACCTATATGTTAGACGCCGATAATGTCACCATAGGTCGCCACCCTGACAATGTCATTACGCTAGAGACTGATTCTATATCGCGGCTTCACTTTTGCATCCGCTATGAGCGTGGTGTGGTTTCTATCGTGGATATGGATTCCTCAAATGGCACTTATGTTGATGGCAGGCGTTTGCCTAGTAATGAACCCCATGTTTTGGATGGTACAGAGGAAATTGTCGCTGGTCATCTACGGATGATTTTCAACCCCGTTGATGACTCTCCCACCTTGCCCATGTCTGCCTTGGGAGAAGAGACCCAGCGCATCGCTAAAGAGGCGCAAACCTTCAAACTAGATGTTGAAGAGCCGATGTTCGCCATCCCCCCCGGCGCGCATACCACCGCGACAATTAACGTCACTAACACGGGTGATGAAACGCGCCGCTTCGTCATCGTCGTGGAAAACTTACCAGAAGGGTGGGCGCGCCTTAGCCGTCCAGAGGCGCTGATTGACCCCGGCGAGACAACCAGCATCCCCGTCAACTTTAAGCCTGTCCGCCGTAGCGAAAGCGCCCCCGGCGATTACCGCGCCATTGTTCGCGTTTATCCCAAAGATAAGCCTGAAGTCGCCCTAACAGCGGAGCTTGTCGTCAAAGTATTGCCCTACAGCGGTTTTGGCATTGCCCTAGGGCGTGACAGAGTTCCCGCCGGAGAGCCGCTGCGCATTCATCTACATAATCAAGGGAATGACTACCTGCCGCTTAAACTGAGCATTCGTGACCGTAGTGGTAACTTACGGGTGAACCTGCCCACCGAGAAAGTGCGCCTGAGCGCTGGCCAGCGCCTACAGGTCAATGCCGAACTACGCAGCAAGCGCACCCGCATTATTGGCCCGCCAATCGCTCACGCTTTTGATGTGCTGGCACAGGCAGAGACTCCCGCCGGTTGGCTTACATCAATTCGCGGCTATTTCATCGATATGCCCATGTTGCCATATTGGGCAGCTGGTCTGATTGGTGGGGCAGTGCTGTTGTTGGCGATTTTGCTCATCGCTGGTATCATCTCCCTCTCCCAACCCCGCGAGCCAATTATTACCACCTTTGAGCTGAGTGCTACCGAAATCCCACAGGGAGAGCCGCTCATCATCTCTTGGCAGGCGGAAGACGCTTCGGCCTATAGCTTACGGGTGAATGGCACGGTAGTTTGGAACGCGGGCACGGCAGAAACCCAATCATTTGAATTGGATACAACCAATTTACTCGGCGATGTCAATGTGCATCTAGAAGCGCATAATGGCGACCTGATGACAACCGATTCTCGCTGGATTTATGTCTATGAACCACTGGAATTGAAGTCATTCACTGTCGAACCCGATACACTCATGCGCAACGTCGTCAGCGAGTTAACCATCACGTGGGAAGTTGATGGGGCAGTGCTCACCCGTATCAGCGGGTTAGATGCTTTTAGCACCACGCCCGTCAATACAACAGCCGTAGAAGATGGCCTTTTGAGTGGCATCAGCGGCATTCCTACCACACCCTTCACCCTCACACTGTATGCCGAGGACGAAGTGGGCAATTCACTGGAAAGCCAAATCGCTATCGCCGTAATTGATGCGCGCTGTATTAGTACCGCGCCTGTCAATTTACATATTGGCCCCGGTGATGTGTATAACGTGGTCAGCAGCATCCCCGCCGACCAGAGCATTACTGTTGAAGCGCGCGATGGTAGCGGGCAGTGGCTACAGACCTTCGTCGCTGGCGAGACCCCTGTTTGGGGGCGGCGCGATGCCTTCAATTGTGTGGGCTTCAACCCAGATGCGTTGCGCGTAGAGTTAAATGTCCCGCCGACGCCACAGCCAACGCCGACCAATACGCCAACTACCACACCAACACTGCCGCCAACCCCAACGCCATCACCGACAGCCACGCCACCACCCACGGCGACGCCATCCGCTGCGCCACCACAGGCCAGCCCAACGCCCACCAGCTAAGCCATAATTCTGCCCCCAGCCACTGTGTTGGGGGCGATTGTTTTCATCCCGTTGACCTGCACCCGCATTCCCGTTATGCTGTAGGCCAATTAGATTTAAGCTGTTATGAAAGGGGAAGGCGCTGTGAAGGCTTTAGTCACCGGTGGTACGGGTTTTGTTGGCTCTCATGTCGTGCGCTGTTTATTAGAAGACGGGCACGAGGTGCGCGTTTTGCACCGTCAGACTTCGCGTTTAGACGCGCTGGAAGGCCTCGCTTTTGAAT
>DAOTWU010000186.1:0-1974 GCA_034435735.1 Anaerolineae bacterium
TATGTAATGACGCGCCTCTCCCCAATCTGTGTCGTGGTTAGGCTTGCTGAATTGCTTCAGTACCCGTGTTTTGTAAATCAGTGATAGCTAATGTTTGCGGCAACTTCACCAGAAAAGTCGGCGCATAACGCGAGTCTCCCGTTGCATTTTCTATCTGAACGTCGTTGATGCCCAATTGTTCAGCGAAGAAGCTTGTTAGCGCTTTGTGTAATTGCTCGACAACTTCAGGCGTGTTGGGTGTATTTAGCCTATCGAAGAATGTGATTTGCACTGTCGAATAATCGAACGCCAGGGGTAAATCCTCTTCTAGCTTTGCTCCTGCCTGCCGCGCTAGCCACAAACAAGTTGTTATGAGCGCGTCAAGGCTGTTCCCTTGCTGGCGTTTGCGCGTGTATTGAACACCAGCGCGCCCACCGCTCACATCAAGGCTGTAATCGCCCTCATCGCCGATAAGTAGTACGCCAGGCCCCTCAAAGACATGGCTATAATCCGCCACATCAATCAATAAGCCCTCAACCGCTTGTTGCTGTATCCAGCTTTGGAAAACACCAATAAGTGGCTCTAACTCTACGGTTGCACCGTCTTTCGTGAAGAACTTAACGCTGAGGCGTTTTGGTATCAAACTCATTGTGCTTTCCCCTTAATTGACTATCACGCCATTGACGCGCGCTTCACAGGCATACGTTGCTTCAATGAAGAGGCGCGCTTCTTCAATCAGCCGGTGCGCTTTATCCTCATCGATTTTTGTAGGAGGATTGGCGTGTCTATCCAATAAATAGCTGGCGAACTTGCCCTTGGCGAATGGGTCAAAGAATAGTTGTGTGTCATAGAAACGTGTGCGGAACTCTTCCACGATGTCATTTGGCTCGTTGCCAACATCAAGATATTGCGTGCGCACCAACGCCCGTGCTGCCAAAAGCATGGATTCATAGGCTTTGTTTTCTGCTGTGATATAATCGCCGTCATCCAGTGCAACCAGCGCTTCAAAGTGCACCGATTCCGCCTTAGAGATTTCCATTGAGAAGAGCGACACAACTTCGCCAGCGCACTCACCAACACCAATATCAGCGATGCCATAAACCCGTGTATCGCCCCAGTCAGAGTAAAACGACGGGTCTAACTCAAATGGTGGTATGTTCATGAATGGCTGCACCATCTCGCGAACCGCCACTTTACCCAGTCGCCCAATCCAATCTTGAAAGCTCTCGCCCTTTTCGCGCTCTGCTGCATAGCGATTGATAATCGTATCCACCAGTATTGGGACACTTTTAGCTGGCACAGCACCAACTGCTAGCCCGTAATTGCCAGCGTTATCACGCCACTTGCCCCCCAGCACCACTTGGAAATGCGGCACTTTGCGGTTGCCTGCGCGGCGGCTATTGCCGAATAGGCCAATGTCGGCGATATGGTGTTGGCCACAGGAGTTGAAGCAACCGCTGATTTTGATTTTCAAGTCTTTCACTGCCTGCGGCAAACTGGCGTTTTTCTCTCCTAAACGGCGGCGCAACTCGCCGGCTAACCCGCGCGACGAAGCAATACCCAGCTTGCAGGTATCGGTGCCGGGGCAAGAAGTAATGTCGACAATTGTGCCAGCACCTGCATCACCCAACCCAACGGCTTTTAAGGCACGATACAAATCGGGTAAATCGGCCTCAGAAATCCAGCGCAAAACAATATTCTGCTCTACTGTTAAGCGCACATTGTCACCAGCGTATTGGCGAGCAATATCTGCTAATTGGTACATTTGTCGCGCAGTCAAGTCACCCAGCGGCAAGTTGATAGTCACCGTAACATAACCCGCTTGTCGTTGTTGGTAGACGTTAGTTTGATACCATGCTTCAAAGCCTTCTGGCTTTTCTACACCATTGAGCGCTGCAGCGGGACGAATTGGCTCTTCTTTGTAATTGGGCACATCTTGTAAGTAAGCTGTCCAACGTTCATCGTGGGGCAGGGTTTTGCGCTCTTCGTCGACGA
>DAOTWU010000187.1:0-2654 GCA_034435735.1 Anaerolineae bacterium
GTGCCAACAACGCTCACTAAGCTGATGAGTACAAAAAATTGTGTGCCAAGCACCGCACGGCGCACACCAGCATCGCGCACTTTGGCGGCGCGGTCGCTAAAACGAGAAATTTCGTCATCAGTGCGGCCAAAAAGTTTAACCAGCAACGCACCGCTGATATTCAGTGTTTCGTTCATCATGGCGTTCATTTGCGCGTTATAGCCCATTTGCTCGCGGATGATGGTGCGGAGGCGACCAGCCAATAAACGGGCGGAGAGGATGAAGAACGGCAACACTAGCACGCCAATGATGGTAAGCCGCCACTCTAATGTAAGCATCACACCCAGCGTTGCGATAACCGTGATGAAGTTGGTGATGATGTCTACAATTGTGTTGCTGATAGCACGTTGGGCATCAACAACATCATTATTGAGGCGGCTCATCAATTCGCCAGTTTTAGTATTGGTGAAAAAGCGAAGCGCCATACGTTGTAAATGGCTATACAGAGCAACGCGCAAATCGTAAATCACCCCCTCGCCAATGGTGGCGTTGAGCTTGCGCTGTACAACGCGGATTGCGCCACTGACGATTGGGATAAGTACCAACCCCAGCGCTAAAGCGTTAAGGCGGTTTGCATCGCTATTGGGTAATGTATAATCAATCAAATCTCTGAAAATAAGCGGCGTAATCAGCCCTAACCCAGTTGTGACCAGGATTGTCGCTAATAGCAAGACAATTAACCGCGTGTATGGGCGGGCGTAGTGGAAAACGCGCCGCAGCAATTGGCGGGTTACTTTTGGGCGAGCGCCATCTGTGCCGCTACGCACCATATTGAAGAAGTTGCGGCCAGGAAACATCATTGAACATACACCTCATTATGTATCCAACAGTATATTACTACCTTACAATATGGTGGCGGCTTATGCCTACTGCCCGTGTGGCTAGGTATTAACTAGCCGATGGTTGGATAACGAAAGTCAGCGGTGGTATTGCAGGACTACCGTTAATATCCAAGACAACGCTCCATGTGCCAGGATTAAACGGGGCATCGGCAGGTTCAATGAAAAACCAGATGCAAGCGCCATCAATATTAAAATCTGGTACAAAGTCAAAACGCACAACCTCTTCCCCTTGATATTGCCAACGTGAAGTGAGCGTTGTATTGGCAGCAATATTGTATGCTGTTGCTACAACGTAAATCGCTTCGTCATCTGTGGTAAATGTGCCCGTGATTTCATCGGCACAATCATCATCACGAACGCTTCTCGCAGTCACTGCGTTGGCCAGTGCAGCAGAAGCGGGGTGCGTAGGCGTTATAGTGGCGACCTCCTCCGTCACTTGTGGTGGGGTCACAGGTGGCGGTGTAGGTTGCAAAACGGCACTTGTTGGGGGTGGGGTGGCCGTTGGCGGGCGAATTGTGGCTTCTAGTGGGCTAACCGCATCAATATCTTCTTGAGAGAAGCCGCGTTCTACTAGTGTGGATTGCAAACTTTGATTTTGGAATTCAGCGAACCGCACTTGGGTCTGAACGGCTTCTATCGTCGCTAGCAGGCGATCACTTTCCACCGTAGCCGTTGAACGGGCAAAACTCACCTGTGTGCCCATTTCACTATGCTGGGTGGAAAGCGTATCGAACTCACTATTACCGCAAGCCGTGACTAAAAATATCATCAAGAGCGGGATAAGATAGCGTTTTATCATAAACCTTATCCTGAGAATACTTTGCGAATATGCAAACCAGTTTAGACAACTTTCATGGTTCTTGATAGAGGTTTCCCCACAACATGGCACGTAAACAACAAGTAGGGGTTTTTATCATCATTGTATTGGTAGGCTTCTTCTTCCGCATTCATTTAAGCGCACAAGATATACGCTTTCACCCTGATGAAGCCTTATTCAGCACATTCGCGCGTAACGCCGCTGTAAAAGGTGATTGGATGCTAGACGGGGAGTTAGATAAAACCCCGTTGAGCATTTATCTAAGCGCCCTTTCAATGATGTTTACTGGTGTGCGCCAAGATGAAGCTGGAGTTCTGCATCTCGATTTGCAACGGGGGGAATTCTCGGCACGGTTGCCAAATGTATTTGTTGATACGTTGCTGATAGCTGTCTTATTTGCCTTAACCAAACGTCTATCACCACAAACAAACGCCCCCTTACTTTCTACATGGCTGTGGGCGACATCGCCCTATGCCATCGCTTTCGGCGGCACTGCCTTCACTGATAGCCTAATGGTCTTCTGTGGCGTTATGGCGCTACTACTGGCTATGAATAAGCGCTACAGTGCGGCAGGGTTATGGCTAACTTTGAGCATGGCCAGCAAGCAACAAGGGATATTTTTCTTGCCATTGGGCGTCCTGCTTATGCAAAATGCCCCCAAACGCGCCTGGTTATGTTTTTTCGTCACGCTGGTAGTTGGGCTTGGCGGCATTTTACTATGGGATAGCTTGCGACCTGAAACCAGCTTATTCACCTTAGCAGCTGAGCATAACACTCCATCACAACTATTCGCCCCAGTGGAAACATGGTCGCAGCGTTTGCTTCAATGGATACAGTACGGGCAATATATCGCCCCGCTATGGCCACTAAGTATCATTTTAGTTTTAGGGGGAGTTTATGCAGCTTGGCACATGAAAAATTTACGCTGGTGGCTAGGGTATGTTGGGGGTTATCTA
>DAOTWU010000188.1:0-5445 GCA_034435735.1 Anaerolineae bacterium
TATTGTTCGATAAGCTCCAGTGGGTCGATGGTATTCCCTAGTGTTTTGCTAATCTTGCGCCCATGTTTATCGCGGATGAGGCCGTGTAGATACACTGTGTGGAACGGTGGTTTGTCGGTAAACCATAGCCCCATCATAATCATGCGAGCCACCCAGAAGAACAGAATATCATGCCCGGTTTCCATCACATCAGTAGGGTAGAAACGCAGGTAATCCTCAGTTTCTTCTGGCCAGCCCAGGGTGCTAAATGGCCATAACGCGCTGCTGAACCATGTGTCAAGCACGTCTTGCTCTGGTGTCCAGCCATCCCCTTCAGGGGCTTCACGCCCAACATGGATTTCACCATTTGGCCCATACCACACGGGAATGCGATGCCCCCACCATAATTGGCGGCTGATGCACCAATCCTCAATATTTTCCAGCCAATGATAATACACTTTGGTAAAGCGTTCTGGAACGATTTTGATTTGGCCGCTTCGCACAGCTTCTAGCGCTTTTTCTGCCAGCGGTTTAATTTTCACAAACCACTGTGTACTCAGCATTGGCTCTACAACTTCACCACCGCGCTGGCTTCTGGGCACAACATGGGTATGCTCTTCAACTTTAATCGTCAATCCAGCCGCTTCCATATCCGCCCACAGTTTTTCGCGGCATTCATAGCGGTCTAATCCCTTATATGGTCCTGCTTCCTCGTTCATAGTGGCATCGAGGTTCAAGACATTGATGAGCGGCAAGTTATGACGTGCGCCAACCTCATAGTCATTAAAGTCATGAGCTGGTGTGATTTTCAGCGCACCCGTACCAAATTCAGGGTCAACATATTCATCAGCAATCACCGGAATTGGACGGTTGAGCATCGGCACTAACGCAGTACGCCCGATATAATGTTTATAACGCTCATCATCTGGATGCACGGCCACTGCCGTATCGCCCAAAATGGTTTCCGGGCGTGTTGTAGCGACAGGGATATATGCCCCGTCATCCCCTTCTAATGGATAGCGGAAATAATAAAGTTTCCCTTGTTCTTCTTTTCGCTCCACCTCTAGGTCGCTGACAGCCGTTTGTAAACCGGGGCTCCAGTTCACCAAACGTGGACCACGATAAATAAGCCCTTGCTCGTAAAGGCGAATGAACACCTCTAGTACGGCATTAGAAAGCCCTTCATCCAGCGTGAAGCGTTCTCTATCCCAATCACAACTTGCGCCCATCCGCCGTAACTGGCGAATGATTGTTCCGCCATATTGCTCTTTCCATTGCCATGTGCGGTTCAGGAATTCTTCACGCCCGATTTCTTGACGGCTTGTGCCTTCTGCGCGCAGCATCTTCTCCACTTGGAGTTGTGTGGCAATGCCCGCATGGTCTGTTCCGGGCACCCATAACGCTGCTTTTCCATTCATCCGTGCGTGGCGAATCATCAAATCTTCCAACGTGGCAAAAAGTGCGTGGCCAATATGCAGTGCGCCAGTCACATTGGGGGGCGGCATACTGATAACAAAAGGCTCTGCATCTGGCCCTTGTGCTTCTGGCTTGAACCATCCGTTTTTCTCCCACCATTCGTAGATACGTGGTTCAGCCTCAGAAAAATCGAAGTTCTTCGGCATTTGCTTGCTCATATGTGCTTCCCTCGCATTTATCTATTGTGGCTTATGGGCCACTAGAACCTGTTCCCAACGATCGGGCTGCTCTTTAATATCGGTAAATCCTGCCTCTAGAAGAACAACTTGTACTTCGTCAACCGAGAGTGGGCGGAACATCACATGACGTTTAATTGTGGTGTAGTGGTTATCTGTACCCGTGACAATGTAGAGATTTTGCGTTGCGATAGTTGGCGGTCCGTCTTCCCACTCCCAAATATCAAATGTGATGAATTCGCTGTCATCATCTTGATGGATGAACCCCGGTAGAAAACGAGGCCTCATCTCCATAAATGGGCCAAAATCCCGCATACCCAATACAAGAATTCCTCCTGGGCGTAACAGGTCATAAAAAATACGAACTGCCCGCTCAATCTCATCGTCTGTTAGCAAGTGGGGGAGGGCATTCCCCTTGCTAATCACAGCGTCAAATGGCCCTTGAACGACTTCTGGTAAGCGCAAAAAATCTGCTTGCTGGAATAGAATCTTACCGGTAACGTCGTGTTCGGTTGCGGTACTTTGCGCTTTGCGTAGCATCCCTAAGCTGGGGTCAACCGCTACGACATCAAACCCTAATTTGGCTAACGGTACGGCTTGTGTGCCGGCGCCACAAGAGGCATCCAACACCCGTTTAACCCCCTTATTGCGGAAAATAGCCCGCAAGCTTAACCCTTCACGTTCTAGTTGCACTTCCCAATCTTTGTAAAACAGGGGGTAGTATTCAGCTATAGCGTCATAGAATGCGACTGTATCTTGGTCAATCATTAGCTCGTGCTCTTATCATGCTCAAATACGAATGACACGACTTTCCTCTAGCCACCTTAATCAAAAAAGCCTCTCGTCCCTGATTCAAGGACGAAAGGCTTTACCTTCCGCGGTACCACCTTGATTCGGCGAAATACTCCGCCGCGCTCATTGATGCTATAACGGGCATACCCGATCCGGTTCTACTAATGTCCGACATGAACATGTTCTTCCGGATAGCTCGCGGGCGACTTCAGCAATCTTTCATGAGTGGGCTTTCAGCCGGTGACCCACACTCTCTACCATGAGGGAGATTGCTTACTCCTCCCGGTCAACGCTTTTATATGTGATTGTGTCGGCAGTATAGCATATTTATTGAAATCAGGTCAATCCTTGCTGATGGCACGCTCTTTTAACAGCGTTTTAACTCTATCGGCCAGCATATCGATTGCCACTACATTATGCCCGCCTTCTGGCACAATAACATCGGCATAGCGTTTGCTTGGTTCAACAAATTCTAGGTGCATCGGGCGTACCGTTGCCAGATATTGATTAATGACGGATTCAGTTGTACGCCCTCGCTCTGCAATATCACGGGCTAACCGCCGTATAAAGCGAATATCAGCATCTGCATCCACAAAAACCTTGACATCAAACAGCTTGCGCAGCTCTGCTTCAGCTAATATCAAAATTCCCTCAACCAAGATAACAGGGTGGGGGTAAACGGTTTGGGTTTCCCCCGTGCGGCGGTCTTGCGTGAAATCATAAATAGGGATTTCTACAGGCCGCCATTCCAGAAGTTGTTTGATATGCTCCACCATAAGAGGAGTATCGAGCGAATCTGGATGGTCGAAATTAATCTTATCCCGCTGGTTAGGTGGCAAGTGGCTGAGGTCTTTATAATAAGCATCGTGTGGTAAATAGGCTATATTTTCTTGCCCCACACGTTCAATAATCGCTCTAGCGACAGTTGTTTTACCAGAGCCTGTGCCGCCTGCTATGGCGATAACCACAGGTCGCGGTTTTTCGGTCATGCAACCCCTCCTGACCACCTGCAGGTAAAATAAATGCCCGCATATCACGGGCATTTGTGAGCCACCCATGGGACTTGAACCCATAACCTATCGCTTACGAAGCGATTGCTCTGCCATTGAGCTAGGGTGGCCTATGATGGGGCACATTATAGCAATTTGCCCCACCGCATACAAGGTTAAATCACCTCAGAAACTAGTGGCGGAAATGTCTTGTACCTGTAAACACCATTGCTAAACCCGCTTTGTTGGCGGCTTCAATAACTTGGCTATCCCGTATAGAACCACCGGGCTGAATAATCGCGGTGACCCCTGCTTCTGCTGCTGCTTCAATACCATCAGAGAAGGGGAAGAAGGCATCAGATGCTAGCACCGCCCCTTGAGATTTCTCACCCGCTTTGGTCACGGCCAATTTCACAGCATCTACACGGCTTGGCAACCCGCCACCAATACCAACAGTGGTATTTTTACGCGCCAACACAATGGCATTAGATTTCACATGCTGGACAGCTTTCCACGCGAACTGTAATGCTTCTAATTCCTCTGTTGTTGGTAGCCGTTCTGTGACAGTTTTTAATGTCACACTTTCGGGATCACCCAAATCTGCTTGTTGAACGAGCAAACCACGATGAACGCTTCTCATCTCTAATGTAGAGCCATCAAAGGCATGAGGAATTTGCAGAATACGGCAATTCTTCCGCTTTTCTCGTAGTAAAGCGACAGCTTCGTCACTGAAACTGGGCGCAGCAATCGCTTCTACAAAAAGCGACCCCAGTGCTTCAATAAATGCGCGGTCTACTTCACGGTTAACCGCAATAACACCACCAAAGGCAGATACAGGGTCAGACGCTAATGCATCTGGAAAAGCTTGTATGATGTTTTCGTTGATGGCGATGCCTGTTGGGGTTAGATGTTTGACAATAACGACACCAGGTTCATTATAGCTACTCACTGCTCGCCATGCCGCATCCACATCTAAAATGTTGTTATATGAAAGCTCTTTGCCGCCGAGTTGCGTTGCGCCAAAAGGCGTATCATCACCATGGCGACTGTAATAAGCTGCTATTTGATGCGGATTTTCGCCATAACGTAAATTCATTACTCGTTGCATGCTTATTGATAGTTGTTCCGGCAACTCATCAGTATTCAAGCTTGGCACACTATCTTGTGATAGGTAGGCAAATATGGCCGTATCATAGTCGCGTGTTAAAGCAAATGCTTTTACGGCTAGTTCTCGGCGCATGGCAAGGTCAACTTCACCACCGGCTTTTAAGGCCGCACCAACGTGGGCATAATCATTTGGGTCACATATGGTGATAACTCGGAAGAAGTTTTTCGCTGCGGCACGCAACAGCGCTACGCCACCAATGTCAATTTGTTCGATGGCATCTTGTAGCGAGATGCCCTTTTGTGCCACTGTTTCTTGAAATGGATATAGGTTACAAACAACCATATTGATTGGGGCGAAATTGTTGTTACGCAAGTCCGCCATATCTTCTTCACGGTCACGGGCTAGAATGCCGGCATGAATAGCTGGATGAAGCGTTTTTACTCTACCGCCGAGCATCTCAGATACACCGGTAACTTGCTCAACTGGCGTTACATCAAGACCGGCTTCTCTCAGCGCTCGCTCTGTGCCACCACTAGCAACAAGGTCCCAGCCAAGTTCAACTAATGTGGTTGCAAATTTCACTAAGTTTGTTTTGTTATAGACACTTAATAGGGCGCGGGGCATTGGTCTACCTCAAGTATTGTGTAGGCGAATAAATACAAGAGTAGTACCAGAATCGGGGGTATTTCCCGGCTCGGTCCTATCCGGGTTGTAAGGGTATATCGAGTTTGTTTTTTAATGTAGTGTCAAAAACGCATATTTCGCCCGAATTATATTGTGCAATATGTCACAATATGGTATATTATTTGTGAATTTGTTCACAAAAGGGGCTAGAATGTCAGCCAGACCGCGCATCATCATTTTAGGGGCAGGATTTGGCGGTTTACAGGCCGCTCAACAGTTTGCGGGGCAATCAGTGGATGTG
>DAOTWU010000189.1:0-3860 GCA_034435735.1 Anaerolineae bacterium
GCTAACGCCGCGGCAGCCTCACGAAGTGCTTCAGCAAGTAGGCGCTGCTCATGTTCTGATTCTTGAGCGCGGGCGCGAGTTTCGATTTCTTGTTGAAGGCGCGTATTCGCTTCCATCAACTCTTGGGTGCGCTCTTTAACCACTTGCTCTAAACGACTGGCTTGACGAGCATTTTCAAGCGCAATCGCTACTTGGTTGGCAAAAGCCATCAGCCGTTCGCCATCTTCATCGCTATAAGTGCCAACTTTATCACTATCCAAGCTCATGAAGCCGATGACTTCACCCTTAGCAATAATTGGCGCGCCAGCATAGGCGCGTATCCACACGTTGCGTTCGTGCTGCCACCATATTGGACTGGTATAAGTGTCGGGGATAATTAAGGGTCGGCGAGTATCATACATCATCCGTAAACCGGGCACATCGTCGATGTTGACTTCAACAGAGGCGATATATTCATCGTCGTAGTTGCGATACCCCGCAATATAGGCTTTTTCGCCATCAACCAGCATGATATTGGCGGCATTATGCGGCACAACACGCGACACCTGCTCTAAAATGAGGCGTATAACTTCCTCTACATCGAGCGTGCTGCTGATAATTTTAGCTGTGTCAATAAGCGCCTGACGGAATTCAGACTGCTGTTGCATCCGCGCTTCCATGGCCTTACGGCGGCTTATATCGCGCACAAACACCAGTCCAATTACCCGCCCATTTTGGGTGATAACGCGGGTATTGGTCTCTACAGGCAAAATAGAACCATCTTTACGACGGAAACGCGCTTCTGCACTGAGGTTGGGCAAAGTCTCTTGCCCTTGTTGTTCGGCTTCTAGGGGCAATTCTATTTCGGGATAATGGAGCTGGCGTATTTCATCAATCGTATATCCGAGCATGGTAGCCCCATACTCGTTGGCGTCGATAATTTTCCCCGTCTCCATATCGACAAAGAAAATCCCCTCGCCCGCACTCTCGAATAGTTGGCGATATTTAGCTTCGCTTTCTAAAAGCGCTTGCTCAGTACGCACCTTGTCCGTTATATCGTGAATGATGGCATAGAGGAGTTGTCGTTCATCAGTCTTTATAGGAGAGGTATATACCTCCACATCGCGTATTTCACCGCTAGCTAGGCGGTGGCGGGCGCGAACTGGTGCGGTTTCGCCGCTCTCAATATACCGCTGGAAAGCTTCACGCACGCGCTCTTCTGGAGCAACGGTGATGTCAGTAACATGCATTGAGCGCAATTGCTCTAGTGTATAGCCATAAAACTCTACAGCGGCTTGATTAACATCTAGCAATTGTAAAGTTTGTGGGTCTACAACTAGTTTAACTTCATGGTGTGCTTTGAAGAGATGGCGATACCAGACAGAATCGTCATCTATATCTTTCTCAGCTTTTGCTTCGGAAGATTGCAAATGGAACTGGATACGATTGGTCACCAAATGGCGCAAAAGTGGGTAAGAGAAGAAATCTGCAGCACCGGTCTTAAAGGCGCGGTCGGCAACGACATCATCATGGGGGCCAAACATGATAATTTTTGTTGTGAGGGGCATACGATTGAGCTGTGTGGCGAGAAGATAGCCATTTGTAGGCGGCAAAGCCACATCCAACAGCAATAATTCTGGGCGATACTTGCGAAGTGCAGCAACGCACAAATCGCCATCTGACACTTCGGCAATACGATACCCCTCTTTGCGCAACCACTGATGTAGCTGCTGTTTAAGCGTATCATCGGCGCTAGCAACTAGTATTAAAGGTGGTTTTGGCGTGTTTTCTTGATTTGCCATTAACAGGCGGCCTCAACTTTTTCTTACCCTAACTTCAATTATGTCGCAAATGAAAGAACCCGACAATAGTCGGGCCTTAAGGTTTGTTAATTACGTGTATAGGTTTAAGGCCAATCAGGCGATGGTTTGCGCCGATGCAATAAGGCAATTATGACGCTTGAGAAAGCGCTCAATACGGCGTAAGGCCTCAGCGATATTCGCTTCGCTAGTGGCGTAGCTCGCCCGCACAAAGCCTTGACCACTCGCGCCAAAGGCACTGCCTGGCACAAGCGCAACGCGGTCTTCTAGCAATAGACGCTCGCAAAATTCCTCGTCATTCATGCCTGTAAACGCGATATTGGGGAAAGCATAAAATGCGCCGCGCGGTTCTACACAATCAAAGCCCAACGCGCGAAAGCCTTCAACAATTAACTGTCGGCGCGCATCGTAGCGTTGGCGCATATATTCCACATCTTCATCACCATTGAGCAGCGCCTCCACCGCAGCGGCCTGCCCTGTCGTCGGCGCAGACATAATAAGATATTGATGCAACTTGCGCATAGCGGCCATAATCTCTGGCGGTGCAGCAGCGTAGCCAATACGCCAACCTGTCATAGCAAAAGCCTTACTCATACCACTGAGTAAAATGGTGCGCTCATACATCCCAGGCAACGAAGCAAAATTGACATGATGCGCACCATAAACAAGGCGCTCATAAATCTCATCGGAAATCACAACCAAATCATAGCGTTCGGCTACAGCAGCCAACTCTAGCATACGCTCACGAGTGAGCACCGCACCAGTTGGATTGTTGGGGTAATTGATGAGAATAGCACGTGTACGAGATGTAATTCGCGCTTCAAGGTCTGCACCAGTTACTTCAAAATTATTTTCTGCATAAGTAGGCACCATAACAGGCACACCACCAGCCATCTCTACTGCTGCGGGGTTTGACACAAAACAGGGTTCTACTACCAGCACCTCATCACCAGGATTGAGGATAGCTTTCATCGCCAACCACAGGGCTTCACTCACCCCTACAGTGATAAGTATTTGTTCTTGAGCATCATATTCAACGTTGTAAAGGCGTTGAATATACTGCGAGACAGCTTGACGCAGTGCCAGTGTGCCGCTATTCGAGGTATAACCCGTATCGCCTGCATAGAGACTATCCACACCAGCATCAATGATGTGGCGCGGCGTAGCAAAATCGGGCTGGCCAATGCCCAAACTCACCACATCATCCATTTGGGCGGCGATGTCAAAATAACGACGAATGCCAGATGGGCGCAAGTTCTCTACATTTTTAGCAACGAAACGGCTCATAGGTTAACCTCGCTTGGTGCGACGATATTCAGAATACACGTTTGTTGTATCACACATGATGGCGAAAAGCTTAGAGCAGGTATGTTCAATTTTTCACCATTTCTTCCGTCACAGTGTTCGAAGAATCTTCCTTTTTACGGGTTTTAGCCGCCAAACAGCGTTAACCTCTGAAGATGTTGTACAATACAAAGCAAAACATACGTTTTTTCACTGCTGTAGCTGCTGGTAGGAAAGGGCTAAACTGTGGATAACTTACTGCCCATTATTTTGATTGTTGCGGCCATCGGGATACTCATTTTAGGTATTCTATCGTGGCTAGGCATTTTGAAAACATTGCGGCGCAGTGCATTCGTCGTTATTTTCACTCGGTTGTTAGATAGCAGTAAAACACCACAGCCCGATGATAAGCCTTTCGAACCGGAGCAATCATTTGGGGAAATTCTAACAGAGCGCGCAGAAGAGGTTGATTTTGATGAGGCCGTAGAGCGCCACCGCACGGCAGAAATGCAAGCGGTACATGTAGAAGACCCGCTACAAGAAAACTTGGTGAAAGCACAAGCAGCACCGCGATCACGCGCGTATATCGGCTATCAAGCAGCAATGGCAAAAGTGCGGCGGGCATTTCGCTTTTTACGTATCACCCCGCCCCCACTGGAACATATCGACGACGATGAGACAGCACAAAATTAAGAAAGGGCGTTTATGGAAATCGGCGTATTATTGGTGATGGTTTGTGGGCTATCGCTTTTATGTTTATTAAGTCTGGCTGTATTT
>DAOTWU010000190.1:0-4402 GCA_034435735.1 Anaerolineae bacterium
CTGAACTAGATGTAGTACACACACAAGGGAGGATGCGTTGGCTTCCATTGCCCAATTGATACGACGGCGGCGCGCCCGTAAAGCCCGCTTACAAGTGGCGCGGCGGCGCTCTCAAACATGGATGTTATTCGTGGTTGCCGTTTTGCTGTTGGCGATTATTGGGCCAGCGGTGACGGGGTTGGGTAGCGCGGCTTTCCTCTACTTGCGCGCCACTGCCGATATGCCAACGCCCTTAGAGACGATTAATCTTGACCCCATCATCGGGGCGACAGAACTCTATGACCGCAGTGGGGCGGTGCTGCTGTATGCGGTGCAAGACCCGCTTGGCGACCGCCGCACATGGCTAGAACTCGATGACCTGCCGCCTTATGTGATTAGTGCGACGCTCCTCGCTGAAGACCCCGATTTTTTGGAAGTGACACGCTTTGACCCTGCCCGCACCTTAGGGCGCTTGTGGGGCTATATCATCGGTAACCCGATACGCCGCGATGCTACGCTCACCGGCAGGCTGGTGCGCAATGTGTTGCTGCCGCGTATGGTGCATATGGGGCTAGACCGCTCGTTATTAGAGATTGCGCTTGTATCAGAGGTCAACCGCCTCTATTCACCAGAAGAGGTGCTCGCTTGGCATCTGAACACGAACTATTATGGCAGTGATGCCTATGGCATAGAAGCCGCTGCTCAGGTCTATTTAGGGAAATCGGCGCGCGATTTGACCGTAGATGAAGCTGCGCTTTTAGCCGCCATTCCCACCGCACCACGCTTTAACCCCTTTGACGACCCCACTGCTGCTTATGGCCGCCAAACAGATTTGCTGCGCCAGATGCTGGCGGCGGGCGCGATTACGCAAGCACAATTCGATGAAGCCATCGCTATTTTGACGCCACTCGCGCCAGATTTAGCCACACCACCGCAATTTGCGCCAGAATTTTCGCTCTATGCGCGCCGCCAGACGGAAGAAATTCTCGATTCGTTGGGGATGGATGGTGCGCGTTTGGTGTCACGTGGGGGCTTACGGGTGACGACCACGCTAGATATGGATTTGTACGAGCAATCAGAGTGTGCCTTGCGGGTGCAATTGGCGCGGTTAGGCGGCACAACAGAGGGCGATACCACACTGCGCGGTTTTAGCTGTGTGAGCAAGAGCTATTTGCCCTTCTTCATTGACCCCACCTCGCCCCAGCCGCCCGATAGTGGGCAGGTGCTCATCTTGGATGTGCACAGTGGCGAAATTCTCACCATGATTGGCGCGGTGACTGTCGCCGAACACCAACCCGGGCCAACATTGCAGCCCTTTGTCTATTTTGAGGGCTTCCGCTTAGAGCCGCACTATACGCCCGCTTCAATGGTGCTTGATATTCCGCTATCTTTCCCCGGTCCAGCAGAAGGCTTGATTTATACGCCAACCAACCCGGATGGCGAATTTTTGGGGCCGGTGAATTTGCGCGATGCGATGGGGGCATGGCGCGTACCGCCGGCGGCAGAAGTGGCCAACGCGCACGGGATTAACAATATCGCTATCTCTGCGCGGTTGATTGGCCTCAGCAGTTTAGATGATGACCGCTATGACCTTTCGATTTTGCAGCGTGGTGGCGCGGTGTCGGTGTTGGATGTGGCCTATGCCTATAACGTATTGGCCTCGTTGGGCGAGATGCCCGGCTTCCCCGCGGAAGCGACATTGCCCGGCCAGCGTTCGCGCAATCCCATCGCTGTGCTCAAGATTGAAGATGCAAACGGCAATGTGCTATGGGAATATGACGATGCGACGATTAGCCTCAGCCGCAGCAAGATTTTTGAGCCGGGGCTGGGCTACCTCATTGCCGATATTCTCAGCGATACTAGCACTCGCCGCCCCGTGCTTGGTGACGATAATGTATTTGAACTATCGCGTCCAGCGGCGGTGGTCAATGGCTTAACCGCTGATTTTGCCGATGATTGGACTGTAGGCTATACCCCGCAACGGGTGGTGGCGGTGCATTTGAGCCGCACGGATGGCCAGCCGCTATCTTTAGACCCGTATGGCGAGCGTGGTGCGGCGTCTGTTTGGCGGGCGGTGATGGAGTATGCTCATGACCGCGATAACCTGCCCCGCGCAGAATGGCAACGTCCGCCTGATGTGCAGACTTTTGTCGTTTGTGAGCGGTCTGGTTTGTTGCCCGGCCCAGATAGCCGCTGCCCGACCTATGCCGAGATATTCTTGCAATCTGTGCCGCCACATGAACAAGATACCTATTGGCAAGTGTATAAGGTCAATAGCCAAACTGGGCAGTTGGCGTCTGTGAATACGCCTGCTGCGTTAGTTGTAGAGCGCTTGTATTTCATCCCGCCGCCCACTGCGCAAGATTGGTGGGTGGCCAATGGGCAGCCGCTGCCGCCAAAAGAGTATGATACGGTCAGCGTGCCAGAAGTGCTCAATCCGGTGCAGATATTGCAGCCCAGTAACCTCTCTTATGTCGGTGGTGTGGTGGATATTCGCGGTAGCCTAGACCCGACCGAGATGGCCTTCTTCCAACTTTCATATGGTGAGGGCGTTAACCCAGACCGCTGGTTTGATATTGGTGGCCAGCAAACGGTTTATGAGCCAGGCACATCGTTGGCGCAATGGGATACCAGCGGCCTCGATGGTTTCTATACCCTGCGGCTGAGCGTGGAACTGCGCGATGGCAGCGTGCAAAACGCCTTTACACAGGTGACGGTGGATAATATCGCCCCGACGATAACGCTTGATGCGGGCGGCACGACCTTCCGCTGGCCAGAGACGGAGGCCATCACGCTACAAGCTATCGTATCCGATAATCTGGGCATTGAGCGTGTGGACTTCTATGTGAATGGGCAGTTCATTGGCGAAGACCGCGAATGGCCTTATAGCTTCGATTGGGAGATAGAGCGCCCCGGCATTGAGGTATTCAGTGCAGTGGCTTATGACCAAGTGGGCAACCAAGCCGAAGCCCAACTCAATATCGAGATTACGCGCGGGAGTTAATCGCGCCACAGCGGCGGCAGGGCTTCAATTTTCGCCCAGCCGTCGCCCGCTTGGACTGGCTCAACGCTTAAATCGGTGAAGTAGGTATCGAGGACGGCGTTGCGTTCGGCGTTGAGGGGTGGGGTACAATAGTCTTCCTCTTCCCAAACGGCGTAACCATCGGCGGCGAGGCGTGCATTGCGCAACGAGTAATCTAGCGCCGTGCCAAAGGGGCGCATTGCCTGTATTTCGCCACTATCGAGGCGGCGGCGCAACGTGGCTAAATCGCCATTGGGCTTCGCCCGTACTAGATAATAAGCCATGGCTTTCCTCCTGTAGATAAACAATCAGGGCTGAAGGTATCCCCCCAGCCCTTATCTCTATTTTACCCGATAAAAATTACGCCCGTATATCTTTCTCTACAACGCCATCTTTCATGACAAAGACGATATTGGCCGTATCTTCTAGCGAGCGGATGTCGCTCAGCGGGTCGGTGCGGGTGATGATGACATCGGCTAACTTACCAGCTTCCACTGTGCCGATGCGGTCATCCCAGCCCAAGCATTCCGCCGCGGTTTTCGTGGTAGCCACCAGCACCTCCATCGGCGACATGCCAATATCGACCATCAGCCCCAGTTCGCGCAGGTTCGTGCCGTGGGGCATAACGCCGGCATCTGTGCCCATAGCAATTTTGACGCCGCGTTCGTAGGCGCGGGCGATGCTGGCGCGGTGGGCTTCTATCGATTCGCGCGCTTTGCGCAGCCCATACTCTGGCATTGTGCCTTGCGATTCGCCGATTTCTACAACGGAGAGCGGAGCGAGCAACGTGGGCACGAGATATGTGCCGTGTTCTAGCATGAGGCCGATGGCTTCGTCATCTAAATAGATGCCGTGTTCGATGCTATGGATGCCGGCCAGCACGGCGTTTTTGATGCCCTGCGCGCCCTGTGCGTGCGCCATGACTTTCACCCCGCGACGGTATTCGCCCTCTTGCACCATTACGCGCAACTCTTCTACCGTGAATTGGGTAAATTCGGGGTGGTCGGTGGGGCTGAGGACGCCACCTGTGGAGCAAACTTTGATGACCTCTGCACCCGCGCGCAAGACCTCGCGCACTTTCTTGCGCACCTCTTCCACACCGTCACAGATGCCGTTTGGCATACCGGGGTAAGCTGGGAAGAGATTCATCTCTAGGCCAGAAGGCAGCCAGCCATCAGTATGGCCGCCCGTGATACCCAGCGCCGTGATGCTGACCATCATGCGCGGCCCACTAACTAGCCCCTGCTCAATGGACATCTTGATGCCAACATCGGCGCCACCAGCATCGCGCACTGTGGTGATGCCCGCATCAAGCGTGCGGCGCATGTGGTGGGTGGCTTTGTAAAAGCGCATGGAGAGCGGCATGGCCATGATTTTGCGAAAGTCATCAATTTCAAAGGC
>DAOTWU010000191.1:0-1721 GCA_034435735.1 Anaerolineae bacterium
CCAGGAACAACAGGGGGCTACCTATTCCTAACCACCGAGCAGGGGCAAGTGAAGCGTATTCGCGCTGAAGATTTACCCGGCATGAAATCCGATGCATTTGTTGTGATGAAAGTTAGTAAAGACGACCGCCTAGGTTGGGTATCCTATACAACAGGTGGGGATGAAATCTTGTTGTTTACTGCCCAAGGACAAGCCATACGCTTCAAGGAAGATGATGTGCGGCCCACCGGATTGCCCGCCGGTGGTATGCGTGGTATCAAATTACTTGGCCAACGAGACCGTGTTGTTGGGGCACTGATTGCTATACCAAACCAGCATGTTTGGAACATCACAGATGATGGCGTTGCGAAAAGCTCGCCCATCGATGAGTATCCAACGCAGGGGCGAGCAGGGCAAGGGGTTATCTCCATGCGTTTGCCAGCAGGCAGCAACGAACTCGCTGCTGCTGCAATTGGGCGCTTAGATGACAATGTGATTGTGCTGACCAATAAGAATAAGGCGAAATATATGCGCATTGGTCTAGCAGAACGTGTGCCGCGCGGGCGCAAGGGTGGGGATTATGTTATCTCCATGCGTCAAAGCGAGCAGGTAATAGCAGTAGTCACCTATCAAGGGCGAATAGAGCCTATTGGCGAAGAAGCTTAAACAAGGATGTAAACAGGGGATAGCGGTCACTATCCCCTATTTGTTTTGCACCAGTTGCTCAAAGACATCATCGTAATGCGGCGCCATGATTGACCAATCAAACTGAGCCACATATGCACGAGTAAGTGCCGTATCCACAGACATTTCACCAGATAAATGTCTACGCAAAAGTGGCACAAGGCGATCACGGGAATACAAACAGGCACTGTGCAGTTCAGGTGGCATTAAATCGGGGTAATTCAAGCGGTGGGGCAATATAGGAATACAGTGGCAATAAATCCCCTCTACAACTGCGCCACCGAAAAATTCTTGATAAGAAGTGCTGATAATATAGTCCGCCCGCCACAACCAACGGGCATACTCTTCAAAAGAACGGGTATAACCAAAATGAACGATATGAGGCTGCAAACGGCGGGCAGCCTCATGAAATTCTGTTTGACTTTGGCGAGGGTTTTCGCCTAAAAATGCAACTTTGAAAGGGATATTCTCTTCTGCTAATTGGTCTAACGCTTGAACAAAAAGACGCGGGTTTTTATCTTCTTCCCAACGATGATTCCAAACTAACAATGGAACATCTAGCTTTTCATCAGTGTGATAAGCATCAAAGCGGCGCAAATCCAGCCCCAACGGCAATACACTGGCACGTGCACGCAATATATCAACAGTATCCAGCTCATTAAAATCGCCAAAGTGTTTAAGCATATTGGGCAATGTCTTAAAAAAGACATCGAGATGGAACTGGCTATTAAAGTAAATCGCATCGGCAGCCATTGCGCTGATATAGTTGATAAAGCCATAACGCCAGCCATGATGTTGACGAGAATTCTGAGGGTAGGTTAACTGATTTTCGTGGAAATAGAGCGCTATGGGTAAGTTAGTGCGGGTTAAAGCGCGGAAGGTTGCCACATTAAACATATCTGAGGCCAATATGAGATCGTAAGACTCAGATAGCTCATTAAACCGTCTGGCTAAGGTTACCGCGCCACCCTGCATGCGCCATTTCCAAAATTGGGCGGGCAAGGTGAGTAAATCAATGGTGTGGCAGGAAAAACGGCGATAGCCATCCGCCCAAGCAC